>DDCV01000014.1 GCA_002335845.1 Rickettsiales bacterium UBA1997
CTGATGATCTGCTTAGCTGCGATAAAGCTAAAGGCCGTATGGAATTACTAGGAGTAGATTGCGATGACCCACTCTCTATTTTATCAGGGGCGCGATTATTTTTAACTTCTTTTTTAATATAATTAAAAGGATTTAGGTCAGGGCCTTTTTTTAGCTCTCCATATTGATGTCGCCCGCTAAATTTATTTTTTTCTTGAGTCTGACGCAGC
Organism: Rickettsiales bacterium UBA1997; assembly: GCA_002335845.1. Next base: position 210 of record DDCV01000014.1, read on the forward strand.
TCATGATTGCTAAAGCTGCTTCTACCACTACCTTTTAACTTATTAAGTTGCTTTTCTATTTCTAACTTATTAAGTTCCTTTTCTATTTCGCCCTTAAATTCTTCTTGAATTGCTTCAATCTTTTGTAAATCATTTTTTTTGCCGGGCCTTTCACGTTCCTTATTTATCTTTTTTTCCAATTGCGCAAGGGCGCCTTTGGTTGATTTTTGGATTTCTTTAATTCCAGCTCGATGGACGGTTATCGATCCTCTTTCACCATCTCTTGAAGTTGCTTTATTTAGCTCGCAATATTTATCAATCTCTTGTGCGCATTCTTTAACCTGTTTAATATCTAAGGATTTAAAGTCTTGCTGCCATTGCGGCATTGATTTTGACTCTTTTTTTGCAGTTTGCTTTGTTGATTTGTCATCTGTTTTTCTAGGCTTGTCTTGGTCTAAGCTCGCCTGACTTGAGCCTCTTTTAGATAATGTGCCATTAGAGGCAAAGCCAATATTTCTTCTATCTGTATTTGCTACAGGCTTTTTAGCAAGGCTTTGCGCCTCCTCTTCTGCGATAAAAACTTTAAAAGTTTCTGTTACTAATTTTTTAGTAAAATCTGCTATTGCTGTTACACCTTTAACGAATTCGAACATAATTCATCCTTAATCAATAATTAAAGTTTATTTTTTGTTAGAATATTGTATCGTAAAAACACATCTTTGTCAAATAAATAATGTATTTAAATAATTATCTTGTTGAAATATTTTGAATTGCACAAGCAACGGTTTGTTTAGCGTTTAGTTGGCTATTGTCAATTATCATGGCATCTGGCGCTATTTTTAAAGGCGCTTCTTTTCTGTTGATATCATTGTGATCGCGATCTTTTAGCTGCTGTAATATTTTGTCATATTCGACATTATCGCCTTTTTTCTGAAGTTGGTCATAGCGTCTTTTTGCTCTTATTTCGACATCGGCTTTAATATAAAATTTATAATCAGCATCTGGGCAAATCACAGTAGTAATGTCTCTGCCGTCAATAACGCAGCCATTGTGGGTTTTTTGAGAATTTTTGGCAAAATCTTGCTGCCAAGAAAGCAGAGCTTTTCTTAATTTGGGTTCCTTGGCGGTGATTGAAGCAATCTGACCAACTTCTTCATCAAATAAAGCTTCATTTTCTAGCTCATTTTCATCAAGATCGGCAATAATTTTATCAATATGATTTATAAAATTGTTGGGATCGATATTTTGCTTAATTATTTTTAAGGCAACAGCGCGATATAAAGCTCCGCTATTTAAATAAGGCACGTTAAAATGCTTGGCAAGACCCTTGGCTAAAGTTCCTTTGCCCGAGGCCGAAGGGCCATCAATGGCGATAATTAAGCTTTGTTTTGTCATCTAATTGCTAAATTTTGATTTTTCATAAACTCTTTGGCTTCCTTGATTGAATATTCTTTAAAATGAAATATCGAAGCTGCCAAAACAGCGCTGGCACCGGCCCTTATGCCATCGCATAAATGATCTAAATTACCAACTCCGCCTGAAGCGATAACGGGAATTGTTAGTTTTTCACTAATTTTCGCGGTTAAATCAAGATCAAAACCTTGCTTGGTGCCATCGCGATCCATTGAAGTAAGAAGAATTTCGCCAGCACCAAGCTCTTGCACTTGCATTGCCCAATTTATGGCATCAATACCAGTGCTTTTAGTGCCACCATGGGTAAAAATCTCATAATTGCCGTGATTGTTTTTTTTAGCGTCAATTGCCACCACAACACATTGGGAGCCAAATTTATTGGCTGCTTCTTTAATGATTTGTGGGTTTTTGATAGCGGCGCTATTTATCGACACCTTGTCAGCACCACTTTGCAAAAGATTAGAAAAATCATTAATGGCTCTGATACCACCACCAACAGTAAAGGGGATGAAACAAGTTTGCGCAACTTTTTTTACAACCTCAATAATAATATCTCTTTTTTCAATTGAAGCAGTAATATCAAGAAAGCATAATTCATCGGCGCCTTCTTCATAATAAAATTTAGCTTGAGATACTGGATCACCAGCATCAACTAGGCTTCCGAAATTTACCCCCTTAACGACGCGACCATCTTTAACATCTAGGCAAGGAATAATGCGATTTTTTAGCATTTATAATAATATAAATTATAGCATTTTTGTCAAAACATCATTTTCCTTTTTATCAAAAAAACGATGCTTAAATGCAGCTGCTATGTGAATAAGCAAAGCTGCTATTAGGAAATAACCTAAATATTTATGACAAGAACCATAAAATGAGGCAGCTTCATAATTTTTTTCAACTAAAAATGGCAGCTTTAAGCCAAAAAGCTTTACTGGGTAGCCGTAGGAATTGGACATTAAATAGCCAGAAAGTGGCATTAAAAACATTAAAACATAAAGCTTATAATGCATAATAGTGGCGCAGATTTTTTGCCATTTGGGCAAAGCATTTGGTAGCTTTGGCGCTTTATGAACAAAGCGATTAATGACTCTGGCAAAAAATAATAAAAGAACCACAACGCCAAATGATTTATGAAGATCATATATTGTGCCACGATAGGGAGCATCTTTTGCTAAAAACTCATCCATATAAATTCCAACCGCGAGTAGCGAAATTATAAGGAGAGCCATTGACCAATGAAAAATTCGTGAAGAAATATGATATTTAGCTATATTTTGATTTTGCATAATTAATTTATTTTAGTGAGAGAAAATATCTACCTTGCCAAAGCCAATGAGATCCATTTTTACTCTAGTTGGCAAGAAGTCGATAGTTTTTTGGAATATTTTTTGACGCTTTTCACGAATTAGCATTTCCAGCAAAATATCTCTTAATCGATGCAAATATAAAACATCATTGGCAGCATATTCACGCTGTTTTTGCGTGATTAAGGCGTTGCCCCAATCAGAAGATTGCTGTTTTTTTGAAAGCTCTACTTTCAATAATTCATCACATAAAGATTTTAGGCCGTGAGCGTCGGTATAGGTTCTAACTAGTTTTGAAGCAATTTTTGTACAAAAAACATTATTCACATCAATGCTTAAATAATAGCCAATTGCCGCCATATCAAAGCGAGCATAGTGAAATATTTTTTCAATATTAGCGTCGGACATTAATTTTTTTAGATTTGGCGCATCATAGTTTTTGTTAATTAAGTGCACCAAATGCGCGTCGCCATTGCCAGCACTTAACTGCACCAAACATAAGCGATCTCTAGTTATTTTTAAACCCATAGTTTCGCTATCTACAGCTACCGATCCTGAAAATTGGACATCATTTGGTAGATCATTTTGATGAAGATAGATAGTCATTATTTAATTGGTTTTTCAGTTATAATTATTTCGCCATCTTTCACTAAATTATAAAAACAATTTTTGCGATTAGTGTGGCAAGCCGCTCCCTTTTGATCGATTAATAGCAAAATACAATCTTGATCGCAATCAAGGCGAAATTCAACTAATTTTTGCGTATGTCCTGAAGTTTCGCCCTTGAGCCATAAATTTTGACGCGATCTTGAATAATAATGAACTTGCTTAGTCTTCAAAGTTTTTAAAATTGCCTCTTCATTCATCCACGCCATCATCAATACTTCCTTACTATCATATTGTTGCGTGATAACAGGAATTAAACCATCTTGGTTAAAAATTATTTTATCCAAAAAATATTTTGTCATATTCTAAGATTATTATATTAAATTTTATTGACAATAATCAGATTTAGCTATATTATTTATTGGTGGCTAGTAAGCGCTAGGCTAAAGTGTGGCGTCCGAAGGGATCAGCAGCCTAACAGAAGTTAGGAAACTCACTCTAGGGACTAGCCTCCTCCTCGATCTTATAGTCTATTAAAAGTATTTTTGTATCTTTCTGACATTTAGAAGTTTCGCCAAGAATTTTAAAACCGTAGGATTTATAATTGCCATTTTTATTATAAACAAAGGGTTTTAAAATTTTGGCATAACTTGTTTCAACTCCTCCCAAACTGTTAGTTTCAAAAACATATTTTCTAAAAGCAGTTGCAAAACAATCTGCAAACTGTAACCCGGCCATTTTGTTGTGAGGGATTGATTTGATATGGTTTTCATCTATTTTAAAAATATCCCAATCTATTTTAGAGTGATTCTTTGTCTTTAAGTGGTATAGGTAGCAAATAAAATCCTTAACTTTTGACTGCCTTCTATTAGAAAAAATTATTTTAGGGAATCCGCTATTTTCTGATTTATAATCCTTTATTAGCCAAGATATTCTTTCCAATAATAGCCTTGCTGTATACCAATAAAATATGTTCTTATCTTTCCTATAGTTGGCTCTAGTTTGTTCTGGAATATTATCCTTGTTAATGACAACATTAATTGCTCTGACTGGCAGCTTATTATCGACAATATAATTACAAATAAATTTTCTTTGTTCGTGCTTTAAGTCACTAAAATGAATTGATCTGAGAGGATTTTTTTTATTTCTAGATATTTTATTGATTATTGTATTTCTATGAACAACTAACGAAAGATCGCTTTCTTTTTTGACTACCACGCAAGACATTCCAAACCATCTAGAGCTTTTTTCAGAAAATCCTTCGTCTCCAGATTCATCTATATAAATTATAAAAGACATCCTTAATCTAATTTCAATGCTGCTAAAAATGCACTCTGAGGGATTTCAACATTGCCTATTTCTCGCATTTTTTTCTTACCCTTTTTTTGTTTATCAAGAAGCTTTCTTTTTCTTGAAATATCACCGCCATAGCATTTAGCAGTAACATCTTTGCGCATAGCAGAAACTGTTTCGCGAGCAATTATTTTGCCGCCAATTGCAGCCTGAATAGCAATAGCAAACATTTGCTTGGGAATTAACTCTTTTAATTTTAGGCAAATTGCTCGACCGCGGCTTTCACTGCGACTTTTATGCACAACCAATGACAAAGCATCCACTATTTCATTATTAACCAAAATACTAACTTTGGCTAATTCACTTCTTTGATAGTTATCCATTTGCCAATCAAAACTTGCATAACCTTTGGAACACGATTTTAAGCGATCATAAAAATCGTAAACAATTTCATTAAGCGGCAATCGATAGACTAGCATAGTTCTATCGCCCCTATAATTTAATTCTTTTTGTATTCCTCTTTTTTGAGTGCACAACTCCAAGATATTGCCAAGATATTCTTCGGGCGTCATTATAGTGGCTATAATCCACGGCTCTTCCATAAATTCTATCTTGGTTGGATCTGGCATGTCGGCTGGGGAGTGAACTTCAAGAATCTCGCCATTTCTTTGATGTATCTTATAAATTACTGAAGGAGCTGTAGTGATAAGATCAAGATCAAATTCTCGCTCTAGCCTTTCTTGCACAATTTCTAAGTGCAATAATCCAAGAAAGCCGCAGCGAAAACCATAGCCCAAAGCTGAAGAAGTCTCTGGCTCAAACTCAAAGCTAGCGTCGTTAAGATGAAGCTTGGCTAATGCATCACGAAATTTCTCAAAGTCAGAAGCATCGATTGGAAAAATTCCACAAAAAACTACCGATTGATTTTGCTTAAAGCCCTTCAATGGCTGTGTTGTATCGTCACCATTTAAAACCAAAGTATCGCCAACCTTGCAATCTGCCACCTCTTTAATTTGCGCATTTATAAAACCTACTTCACCAGCTGATAAATCTTCGCAAGCGAATTTTTTTGGCGCAAAAAAACCAACGGAGTCAACTTGATATGAGTTGCCATTGGAAAGCATTTTCATTTTTTGCCCCCTTTTAATTGAGCCATCGATAATACGCGCCAAAATTATAACGCCAAGATAAGGATCATACCAGCTATCAACTAAAAGCGCTTTGAAAGGTGCATTTTTGTCTCCCTTAGGCGCTGGTAGATTTTTAACAATTGATTCCAAGGTTTCTTTAATTCCAACTCCAGTTTTTGCTGACACTAAAATTCCATCAGAAGTATCGATACCAATCACATCTTCAATCTGAGTTTTTACTCGCTCTGGATCAGCAGCTGGCAAATCAATTTTATTTAAAACAGGAATAATTTCGTGATTAATTTCTAATGCCTGATAANNATCTCATGATTATTATCAATTGCCGTGTAAACATTGGCTAAGGTTTGGGCTTCAACTCCTTGCGATGCATCAACTACTAAAATCGAACCTTCGCAGGCAGCTAAACAGCGACTAACCTCATAAGCAAAATCAACATGACCGGGGGTATCCATTAAATTAAGCATATAGATCTTACCGTCATCAGCCTTATATCTTAAGCGCACGGTTTGTGCTTTAATAGTTATGCCGCGCTCTTTTTCAATATCCATTGAA
>DDCV01000146.1 GCA_002335845.1 Rickettsiales bacterium UBA1997
CCCGGCAGGATTCGAACCTGCAACCTCTTGATTCGTAGTCAAACACTCTATCCAGTTGAGCCACGGGTGCTTTATTTAAAAATTTATCTTAATGCAAGGTATTGTTGCTATTATGATAAAAAAATACTTAAGTTATAAAAATACTCTACTAAAATTTTCATTACAAGAGCAAGTTTAAAAATTAAGTTTGTTATTATAACAAATTTCATCTATGATAAGGCTTTCAGTTTACCAGATTTTTTGAGTGATTCTGGAGTTAAAAGATTGCGAACTAACAATTACATTAAAGGTAGGAAACGTTATTATCCTATATATTCCATATTTTCTTCCCAAGAGATTTTTTTGATATAGTTTTGGATAATTTTTATAACTCGATAATCAATAGAATGTCCCAAATTATTTAATGAGTGACTTTCATATTTTATTCCTAATTTTGCCAAACCTTTTTCCGCCTCTGACAAAAAGTGGTAACCCACCACATCGTCATCTGAACCATGAACTAAACAAATTTTTGGCTTTGAATTGATATCATTAGGTAGGATTAGTCTACCAGAGAGAGCTATGATTGCGGCAGGTTCTTCGCTGGATTTTAAGGAGGTATACATGGACATCATGGCTCCCTGTGAGAAGCCAATCAGAATTAAATCTTTTTTTGTAAGGTCATGCTTATCCAACTGTTCCTTAATAAAATTATTTAAAATATCATTAGATCTAACTATTTCGGTAGACATTTTAACGGGGTCATGTTGTGCCAAAGAAAACCATTGATAAGATTCTTTCATTCCGATGTCGCAATTATAAGTAGCATTTGGAGCTATAAATTTAGCTTCTGGTATGGATTTTGAAATTTCAGGAGCTAAGACAAGCAGATTCTCTCCATTTGATCCATAGCCATGAAGTAAAATAACTAATTTTTTAATATTATTTTTATCTTGAACAAATTCTTGATGCGAGAGTTTCATTTTTTATTATTAAAAGAGTTTTATAAGATGTACTGAAGCAAGGTCCGTCTTCAGAACTGCATTATAAATTAAACAATTTATCTGCATTTTTTACCTGATATTCATAAAAAAACCTTGTGGAATATAGTTATATTCCAGTCATTTTTTACAAATGTAAGGTAAAAATATTTTGGTATAATTTCTTGAATAATACTAAATATCATTTAAAAATAAGCAATGCAGCGAAATATTTTTGAAATAAAATTAACAAAAAATAAAGGATGGTATCTTTACTCATCTTAAAGCTTTTTACTAATTTTATCTCAAAAAAATGAAGATAGAACTTTATTATTTTAATATATAATATGAATCTCATTAATCTAGGAAATATAGAGGGTAGAATTCACTTTATTGGTATCGGCGGTATCGGTATGAGTGCGCTTGCTATTATTTTACATCATTTGGGTTTTAAAATTTCTGGCTCTGATATTTCTTATAATACAAATATTAAAAAATTAGAGGATTTAGGTATTAAATGTTTTACTTCTCAAACACTTAACAATATATCGGATGACATCTCTTTGGTAGTTAAAACCTCTATCATTTACAATGATAACCCTGAAATTATTGAATCCAAAAAGAGGGGTATTGCAATTATTAAGAGATCTGATATGTTAGCCATGATTTTGTCTGGTAAAAAATCTATAACCATTGCAGGTACTCATGGCAAAACAACTACAACAACTATGGTTTCTGAAATTTTTGAAGAAGCCGGTTTAGATCCGACAGTAATCAATGGCGGCATCATTAATCGTTTCAATTCTAATGGCAAATTTGGCAAAGGTGTATATATAATTGCTGAAGGTGACGAATCTGATGCTAGCTTTGTTGATTTGCCAACATTAATTGGCTTGGTTACCAATATTGAAGCTGATCATATGGATTTTTACAAAGGAGATCACAAAAAATATAAGTCTTATTTTAAAAAATATATTGATCAAATTCCAAAATATGGTTTGGCCGTCCTAAATATTGATGATAAAAATATTAAAAATATTTATAATTTAATTCCTGATAAATCTAATATTATTACTTATAGCATAGATGCTGAATCTGATGTTATTGTAAAAAATATTGAACAAGACATTAACGGTTGTAAGTTTGATATAATAGCCAAAGATTATCAAATTAATGATATTTTTGCTAATTTTTATGGCCTTCATAATATCAGTAATGCTGCAGGAGCAATTGCTATTGCTAAATTTGCAGAAATTGACACGCTCATTATTAAAGATGCTTTAAAAACCTATCAAGGTGTGCAAAGAAGATTTACTAAGGTTGGTGAATATCGAGGAGTTATTATTATTGATGATTACGCCCACCATCCGACAGAAGTTTCTGCAACATTAGAAGCTGCAAGGCAAATTGTAGGTGATAAAAATAAAATTGTCACCATATTTCAGCCTCATAAATATAGCAGAACTTTTGATTTTCTTGATGAGTTTGCGAATTGCTTTAAGATATCTGACATCTTAATCATTGATAATATCCACTCTATAGCTGGAGAGAGGACGGATTTAGTTAGTCAGGATATTCTAATTGATAAAATTAAAGAAGCGGGACAGACTACTGTTTTAAAATTAGAAAATAAAAGAGATCTGGCAAAAATTACCAAAAAATATATTTCTGCTGGGGATTTAATTTTATGCTCTGGCGCTGGAACTATTACTGATATGGCCAGAAATTTAGAAAAAGAATTAAAAGATCTAGATGGATAATATAGAAATCAGAGACATAAGTGGGGATGAAATCGTTAATTCCTATTATTTAATTACTCAATCATATCTCGATCTTACTAAAGAAGAGTATGCTATAACTGTCAAAGAGATGATGGAACTTAGTAATTTTAAAATGATCGGGGCCTTTGTAGATAAAAAAATTATTGGAATTTCAGGATATGTTATTTCAAGGATGTTTTATTGCGCTAAATTTTTAAGGATTTCAAATTTAATTATTGATAAAGAATATCGCAATAAAAGAATTGGCACTAAAATGATTTATTTTTTGGAAGAAAAAGCTAGAAATAACAATTGTAAGCATGTAATATTAGATTCTTTTATTGGTAATAAAAAATCTCACTCTCTTTATTTTAGGGAAGATTTTTTTATCAGAGGTTTTCACTTTATGAAAGAATTATAAATTATGGTCAAAGTTTCCGTTATCTATCATAGTGGCTTTGGTCACACCGAAATTCAGGCTAAAGCTGTTTGCGAGGGCGCCTTATCTTCTGGCGGCGTTGAGGCTAAATTAGTAAAGGCTGAGGACGCTATTATAGATATTAACCAGTTTGATGATAGTGATGCTATTATTTTTGGCTCTCCAACTTACATGGGCTCAGTTTCTGCTAAATTTAAAGAATTTATGGACACATCTTCTAAAATTTGGATGAAACAGGGTTGGAAAGATAAGGTTGCCGCAGGTTTTACTAATTCTTATAGTTTAAGCGGCGACAAGTTAAATACCTTAGTACAGATTGGAATTTATGCTATGCAACATAGTATGATTTGGGTTGGTTTAGGTCACATGAGCACTTGTGCAAATGGTCAACAAGGAAAGGCTGAAGAAATTAATAGAATGGGTTCTTTTTTTGGTGCGATGGCCCAATCTGATAATAAGTCAACCGATGTCACTCCTCCATCTGGCGATATTGAGACGGCAAAAATTCTTGGTAAAAGGGTTGCTGACTTAACTAAAAAATTTAAATCTTATAATGACACAATCTAGTTGGAGTAAAAATTCTTGGAGAGAATTTCCTATTAAACAGCAACCAACATACCCCGATCAAAAATCTTTGAAAGAGGTTGAAGAGCAACTATCTAACTATCCTCGCCTCGTTTCTTGTGGAGAAATTAATAATTTAAAATCGGAATTGTCTGACGTTTGTAATGGCAAGGCTTTTTTGTTGCAGGGAGGAGATTGTGCCGAGAGTTTCACTGAATTTAGTCGTCATAATATTAAAAGTTTTTTTAGAACTATTTTACAAATGACTATTGCACTTCTTTATGGTGCCGAGAAGCCTATTGTTAAAATTGGTAGGATTGCTGGTCAATATGCAAAACCAAGATCAACAGATTTTGAAGAAGTCTCTGGCGTAAAAGCCCCAAGTTATCGTGGTGATATTATTAATTCTTTAGAATTTAGCGAACAAGCAAGAACTCCAGATCCAAAAAGATTAATCGAAGCTTATTTTCACTCCGCCGCTACTATGAATTACCTTAAATCCCTAGCTAATGGTGGTTATGCCAGTTTAAATAATATTGAAAAGTGGAATTCAGAATTTGCTCTAACTTTAAACAATAATAAAATTGAAGAAATCATTGAAAACGTTAATAAGTCAATAAATTTTTTAAAAAATTGTGGCGTCGATATTGATCAAACCACTAATTTGAACCGCGCTGAGTTTTATACCTCGCACGAGGCTTTACTTTTAAATTACGAAGAAGCTTTCACGAGGAAGATGAGTGATAATAAATATTACGATCTATCTTCTCATTTTTTATGGATCGGTGATAGAACCAGAAGTCCTGATGAGGCTCATGTAGAGTTTTTAAGAGGTATTGAAAATCCAGTTGCTTTTAAAGTTGGTCCAAAAATCACTAAGGATGAAATTATTAAGTTGATTGACATTTTAAACCCAAATAATACTCCTGGCAAGTTGACTTTAATTTCTCGTATGGGAGCTGGTAATGTTGAAGAGTTACTACCTCCATTGGTGGAGTTTGTAAAAAATGAGGGTAAAAACGTTATTTGGTCATGCGACCCAATGCATGGCAATATTATAAAAACTTCAAATAACTATAAAACTAGAAAATTTAATGATATTTTGAGTGAAATTAAGTCATTTACCAGAATCCACAAATCAATTGGTACTTATGCTGGAGGTGTGCATTTTGAAATGACTGGCCAAGATGTTACGGAATGCTTAGGAGGTAATCAGGATATATCTGAGGATATTTTAAAGGAAAGATATAAAACTCATTGCGACCCCAGATTAAACTCTTCTCAAAGTTTGGAATTGGCTTTTTTAATTATTGAAGAGTTAAAAGAAGGGTAATAATTGTATTTAGCGCTTATTGCGAAGATCAGGGAAATATTAAAAATTCATCCTCTTCTGCCCATCTCGATATAGACCTTAGGGTAAAAAGTATCATAGGTAGTTCCGGACTTGGACCTTATGTTTCAGACATCGTCGTTCCTCGTCAATACATAGAGATAATGTTATCATCAAATCCCAATAAATCTAATATAACAAAACAATAGTGAATGCCATTCTGAAGAAGTAGCAAGTCTTAAAAAGGAACTTACAATAGTTAAGCGAGAGCGAGATCTATTAAAAAAGGCTGCCGCGCGCAAAGGCAAGTCAATCCCAATAAAGTAGGCATGGATAATAAATAATAGATATGATTATTCTATCTCTACTTTGCGTCATTTTACGAAGGTTTCGCGCAGCGGTTATTGCGAATGGTTAAAACGTCCCAATGCCAATTTCCACCTTTAAAGCAGTTTTTCACAATAGAGTCAGAATTCACTCTGCTAATAATTATTTAGCTCCGGTGGAGTTTGAAGAAATTAAATTTGAAAAAAGAAATAAATTTCTTGCTAAATCTTTGTAAGAAAAGTGTCCGGTAAAGGGTTGACACATCATTCAGAATTGGAGCTTGATTATTGGGCAGTTGGATATATTTTTTACAGATAGGCTGAAATTGGATTTAGCCTAGGAATGGATTTGACACGGAATTTTGAACACTCCCAGAAAAGCATCATCTTCAAATTTACCTATGAGGCTATAGATCCACTGTAAAAATAGGCAAAAACTACCTGAATTAACGAGTTAGATGAAGTAATATATTATACTATAAAGATGACTTAAGCGCTGAGATGAATATTTACATATCAGTTAAAAAATCAACTTTTCCAGAATCCATATCATAGATTGCTCCAGAAATTTTTATTGCGCCAGAATCATCTAAATCTTTAATAATTTTACTTTTGCTTCTAATTTGATTTATAGCGTTAATTATATTATGTTCACAAACTTCATGAACAAATTCTGGATTTTTTGAACTATATTCACCTTCATAGCTATCTTTAGCTTTTTTGACAGCGGGAGATATGTTTTTTGTAAGATATTTTATATTACCAATATTAACATCATCGATTGCAGCTTTTACAGCGCCACAATGCTCGTGACCTAAAACAAGAATTAATTTTGCACCAGCAACTTTGGTTGCAAATTCCATGCTTCCTAAAATGTCATTATTAACAAAATTACCCGCCACTCTTGCAACAAATATATCGCCAATACCCATGTCAAAAACATCTTCAACAGGAACCCTGCTATCAACACAGCTAAGAACTATTGCTTTTGGATATTGACCATCAACAGTTTTTCTAATCTGATAATTATGATCTCTAACAGTTTTATCGCCCTTTACAAATCTTTTATTTCCATCTTTAAAAATTTTAATAACCTCATCCGGTGTCAGCTTATCTTGCTCTTCTTTTGTTAAAACATCTTGTAACTTCTCGCTCTTTGCGTAAGAAGCTGATTGAATAGATAGCATTAATAATGCTTGTAAGATAATTTTAAAAATTATTTTTGTCATGTTGATTGTTTAAAAAATTAAAGCTTTAAGTCATAATAAGATACATGATTTGGTAAACTCTTCTAGTAAGTAATTAATAAGCAATAAATTTTTAATAAAAATACAATAATATTAATTCTCGATTTTTAATTGATTTTTTAACATAGATTCAATCATTAATAATGAGTTTAAATTATTAAATGCAGGATTAAAGATGGATTTGATATGCTGTACAAGTTGCGTTGTAAACTTTAATCTTGTTAATAATTATAATTAGATTTAGCGTAGAAAATATTGATGTCGATATATTCTTGTTTTTTTTAATAAAACATGACCCAAATCTTCCAAGATTTAATCTGAATATAAGCTATAGATTGAGATTTGGCATTATATTAACCAGTTCATAAATGACGATTTTATACTTCTTAACTTTCTGATATTTGATCTAAAATTTAACTAACAAATCTTGTATATATCGCAATAGATGAAAATTTCTTCATTAGAAAGTTGAAGCGTTACAGGCTCTAAAAAATTCAATCCCTAAATAAATAATATGACAAATTTTAACGAATTAAATCTAAGTGCTAAAATTCTTGATGCTCTTACCAAAAAAGGCTATACAACGCCAACGCCAATTCAATCCAGGGCCATTCCTCACTTACTAGAGGGTAGAGATTTTTTAGGAATAGCCCAGACTGGAACCGGAAAAACTGCAGCTTTCTCTCTACCTATTTTGGATAATTTATCTAAAAGCAATATTAAGGTTGAGTCCAGCAATGTCAGGGCCTTGATTTTAACGCCAACAAGAGAATTGGCATCGCAAATTATTGATAACATAAAGCTTTATGGCAAAGATCTAGGTTTTAAGCATTCGTTAATTTTTGGCGGAGTAAATATAAATGGTCAAATAAGAAATATCAAGCAGGGTAATGATATTATAGTTGCAACCCCTGGTAGATTAATTGATTTGATTAATCAAAAATATCTTAAATTTTCTCAATTAGAAATTTTAGTACTTGATGAGGCTGACAGAATGTTGGATATGGGATTTATTCATGATGTTAGAAAAATTATTACTAAGATTCCAAGCGAAAGACAAACCTTATTCTTTTCGGCAACAATGCCAAAAGATGTAGGTGTTTTGGCCAATGCAATATTAAAAGATCCAGTTAAAGTTGAAATAACCCCAGAATCAACAACGGTTGAAAAGATTGATCAAAGAATAAATTTTGTTGAAAAGGGCAATAAGCCACCCTTGTTGAAATCTATTATCAAGGAAAATGATGAGAATAGCATCTTGGTTTTTTCAAGAACCAAGCATGGCGCCAATCGCATTGTTAGTTTTTTAGAAGAGAGCAATATAAAAGCGGCAGCAATCCATGGCAATAAATCACAGGCAGCACGAGAAAAAGCTTTAAATGAATTTCGTTTGGGCAACATTAAAATTTTAGTAGCCACTGACATTGCGGCAAGAGGCATTGATATTCCAGGAATTACTCATGTTATTAATTATGATATACCTGAGGATTCGCAAAATTATGTTCACAGAATTGGTCGTACAGCTAGAGCCGGCAAGGGTGGTATTGCCATTTCTTTTTGTGACAATTCTGAAAAAAGTTTCTTGAGAGATATTGAAAAAATTATTAAAATAAAAATACCAGTCGATGAATCTCATAAATTTCATAATGTTGAGTCTAGCACAAGCTATAAAGATGATTCAAGAAGAGATTCAAATCTTGTTAAGACAAGAAATACTAATAAAAAAAGCGGCTCAAGAGCAAAAAATAATCGTGAACCATCATATTTTAGTCAAACTAGGGGGAGAAAATCGCAAAATAGTAAAAATATAGAGGGAAGAATTAATTTTAGCGGGGATTCTTTAGGTGAAAAACAAGATGAAAGAAAAAAGAGGTCAGATTTTAAATCATCAAACTCAACAAGATTTTATGATAATGATAATCAAGAGAAATCTTTTAACAATAAAAGAAGCTCAGATAGCGACTCAAGATTTGCTAAGAAACCATCAAGATTTAGTAGTTTTAAAGGCGATAAAAAGGTAGAAAAAGAAAAAGTTTGGGAAAAAGGTTGGGAAAAGGATCGAAGAAGAGTTGGGGCAAGAAATCAAGAAGAAGGTGAAAGAGGTAATCAAAATTCTAGATTTGGCAATGATGAAACAAGGGGCAAGGTATTTCATGATAGAACTAGAAAGCCAGAATTTATAACAAAAAAAGAGGCTAATAAGCAAGAAAATAGTAATAATGACCTAAGATCAAAATCTGCAGATAGAAAATTTGGCAATAAAAAGTTTGGTGATAAAAAGACGTCTTCCAAAAGTGGATTTGGCAAAAGATTTGGTGATAAAAAATTAAGCAATAATAGATCTAACCCTAAATCAAAAAATCGTTATTAATTATGATAAAAATTAAAGATATTTCAATTTCCTTTTCTGGACGCACGGTATTTGAAGATGTGAATATCACATTTAACCGTGGTGAAAAAGTTGGTTTTATCGGACAAAATGGCAGTGGGAAAAGTACATTTCTTAAATTAATTTTAAGTAAATTAGAGCCTGATAGTGGAAAAATTGAAATTCCACAAGGATATAAAATTGGCCATTTGGATCAGCACATTAAATTTACTCACAAAACAGTTTTAGACGAAATTTGCAGTGTTTTACCAGAGGAAAGAGAGTATGAAGGTTGGAAAGGTGAGCAAATCTTGATGGGCCTGGGCTTTTCAGCTGAAGATATATTAAAAAGCCCTAATGATTTTTCCGGTGGCTATCAAGTAAAAATTAACTTAGCCAAATTACTGCTCGATGAGCCAAATATGCTACTTTTAGATGAACCCACAAACTATCTAGATATTCATTCAATTAGATGGTTAAAAAGATTTTTAAAAGATTGGGATAATGAACTAATTTTAATTACTCATGATCGTGATTTTATGGATAGCATTATCGATCATACTCTTATAATCCATCGCCAAAATTTAAAAAAAGTAAGTGGAGATACAAAAAATGTGCGTGAAAAAATTATAATCGAAGAAGAGATGTATGAAAAAACACGAATTAATGAGGAAAAAAAGAGAGAGAAAACCGAAGAATGGATTAGTCGTTTTGGAGCCAAGGCAAGTATGGCAAGCAGAGCTCAATCAAAGATGAAAATGCTAGAAAAGCAAGATAAAAAAGAAAAATTAGCTAATATTGAAACTCTAGATTTTGAATTTAACTGCTTACCTTATTCAAGTAAAGACAGTCTTTTAGAGGTTAATAATTTAGCTTTTGGTTATGATAATTGTGAAAATTTAATTCAAAATCTATCTTTAAAAATTACTGCGAAGGATAAAATATGCATAATTGGCAAAAATGGCAAAGGAAAATCAACCTTACTTAAGCTTATAAATGGTGATCTAGACCCAATATCTGGCGACATAAAGCTAAATAATAAGGCAGAAATTGGTTATTTTGGTCAAATGAATATTGATAGATTAAATTCTGATTTAAGTATTTATGAAGAAATGCAAAATTATGCACCTAAAATAAGTCAGACAAATGTGCGTCGAGTTTGTGCAAATATGCTATTTTCTGGAACTTTGTCTAATAAAAAAATTGAAGTGCTTTCTGGTGGTGAAAAAAGTCGCGTCATGCTAGGAAAAATACTTTTAAAGCAATCTAACTTACTATTGCTAGATGAGCCAACGAATCACTTGGATATGGATTCTTGTGAATCATTACTTGCTGCAATTAAAAAATTTCAAGGAGCCGTTTTAATCGTAACTCATAGTGAATATTTTTTAAAGGAAATAGCTAATAAATTGATTGTTTTTGATGATAACAAAACTTTTGTTTTTGAGGGAAGTTACAAAGAGTTTTTGAAAAAAGTCGGCTGGAGCGATGAATAATAATGACCCATTTTGATGTAATAATAATTGGTGCTGGCGCTGCTGGATTAATGTGTGCTGGAGCTGCGAGTCAAAAAAATAAAAAAGTTTTATTAATAGAATCGTCAAAAAATATTGGCGAAAAAATTAGAATTTCTGGTGGTGGCAGATGTAATTTTACCAATTTGAATATTGCAGCAGATAATTTTATATCGCAAAATCCCGCCTTTTGCATTTCAGCTTTAAAAAAATTTAGTCAATTTGATTTTATAAATTTAGTTAAAAAGCATAATATTTCTTATCACGAAAAAACCTTGGGCCAACTATTTTGTGACAAATCATCCAAGCAAATTATTGAAATGTTGGTTGCAGAATTTAAAGAGGGTAATGTTGATATTAAAACGCAAACGCAAATTAGCGAAATAATAAAAAAATCAGATAGATTCATTATTAAAGCCAAAGATAGTGAGTTTAGTTGCAATTCTTTGGTTATTGCTACTGGAGGGCTTTCGATCCCTAAAATGGGCGCTAGTGATTTTGGTTATAAAATTGCTAAACAGTTTGGCTTAAATATTGTTAAAACTAAACCAGCTTTAGTTCCCTTAGTGGCAAATAATGAGGTTTTGACAAAAACTAAAAATCTTGCCGGAATTAGCATAAAGTCTTTGGTTTCTATTAATAAAAGAAAGTTTGAAGAAGGCCTGTTATTTACTCATAAAGGTTTGAGTGGACCTGTTATTTTACAAATATCTTCTTATTTAGAAGATGGCGGAAAAATAGAAATAAATTTTGCAAATGATATTGATATTTTAGAGTTTCTAAAAAATCACAAAGAAAAATCTTCCAAGCAAGAAATATCAATCATCTTGGCGCAAATTTTACCAAAAAGACTAACATCTTATATTGTGAACGAGTGTCAACTGCAAGATCAAAATAGACTGGCAGAAATCAGTAATAAAAAATTAGCAATGATTGCTAAAAATATAAATAAATGTCAGTTTCAGGCTAAGACAACTGAGGGATATGCTAAAGCTGAAGTTACCCTTGGCGGGGTTGATACCAATGAAATATCTCCCATAACTTTTGAGTGCAAGAAAGTAAAAAATATGCATTTTATTGGCGAAGTTTTAGATGTAACTGGTCATTTGGGAGGTTATAACTTTCAATGGGCTTGGTCTTCTGGATTCGCCGCAGGTAATAATTTAATGTAAAAAATAGTAAAATATAAGCCTATTTTAAAATTTAGTTTTGAATAAATTTAAAGCTTAAAATAAACGTCGCACTTGCAATTATTGATTTTGGAAATTAAAAATCACAGCTGATTTATGCCAAAGATCTTTTTAATACTTACTTACTTTAGTCAAATTAGTTTTAAGACAGAAGATAAAGCATAAATCATCAATTACAAAGTTTAAATGGTATTGACACCTAACTTGATATAAATAATGACCACAAGCACAAAAGACTTTGAGAGCACTTCACAATTTTTCAGTACTAATATTGTTTTTATTAGTGAGCTTTATCAAAAGTTTGTACAAAATCCATCTTCCGTAGATTCCTCCTGGGCTGAGTTTTTTGTAGCTAATGAAGATGATATAAAGTCTGTTTTAATTGACTATCAAGGTCCATCTTGGGGCAAGAAAGATATTAAGGTCATCGCCGCTAAGGATTATGATATTTCAGCAATATCTGATAAAGAATCTCCAAATATTGCGAAAAACATTAGTAAAGAAGCTGTTAAAGAACTATTATTACTTAAGTTACAGCGCTTAACTATTGCTTACAAAAGATATGCACACTTAATTGCCGATATCGACCCTTTGGACTTGTTGCAAAAACAATCTGTTTCCGAGATTGAGATTTCAACCTATAATATTAGCGATTCTGATCTTGATGTTGAAATAGATTTTTCAGGACTACTTGGACTTAAAAAAGCTTCTGTTGGAGACTTTATTGATAAATTAAAGCAAGTTTATGCTAAAAATATTGGTTGCGAATTTGAATATATAAGGAGTCAGGAAGAGAAATCTTGGCTGGCAAGTGAGATTGAAAAATCATCTTTTGTAGATGTGAATAAGGATGAAAAACTAAAAATTTTAAATGAATTAATTAGGTCAGAAAGATTTGAGCAATTTTTGCATAAAAGATTTCCAGGCGCTAAAAGATTTTCAATTGAAGGTGGAGAATCTACAATTAATGCCATAGAAAAAATCATTGATTATGGCGCTAAAAATGGTGTCAAAAAGATTTGTTTTGGCATGGCCCATCGTGGTCGCCTTAATGTACTAACTGGCGTTATGGGTAAGCCTTATAGTGATATGATTGCTGAATTTCAAGGTGCGGTTTCTATCCCAAAATCTATTACTAAATTAGGTGATGTAAAATATCACATGGGTTATTCTGCAACTAGAGAGATTGCTGGTAATAAAATAGACTTATCCTTGGCTTTTAACCCATCTCATCTAGAGGCAGTTAATGCTGTAGTGACTGGAAAAGTAAGGGCTAAACAAGATTTAATTGAGGATTTTAGTCGCGATTCAGCTTTAGCGGTATTGATGCATGGAGATGCCGCCTTTATTGGTCAAGGCTCAGTTGCAGAAAGTTTAGTTTTAAACACTGTTGAGGCTTATAATACTGGAGGAGTTATTCACATTATTACAAATAATCAGATTGGTTTTACTGCCAACTCTTGGGATTCAAGAGGTACACGCTACGCTTCTGATTTAGCAAAAATGATTGATGCACCTATTTTTCATGTAAATGGTGATGATGTTGAAGCTGTTGTGAAGGTGGCTGAAATTGCTATAAAATATCGTCAGAAATTTAAAAAAGACATAATTGTTGACCTGATATGCTATAGAAAATATGGCCACAATGAGGGGGATGAGCCAATGTATACTCAGCCTATTATGTATAATAAAATAAAATCCCAACCAACGCCGCAAAATATATATGCTAAAAAAATTATTAACCAGGGTATAATAGCCAGTGAAGATCATCAAAAATTAGTAACTAATTTCGATAAAAATCTTAGCGATGAATTTGAAAAAGCTAAAGATTATAAAGCAAAAGCTGATTGGTTACAGGGTATATGGAGCGACATAAAGGATGGCTCTAAAGAGGATTTTGTTACTAAGGTTTCTAAAAAAACTCTTAAAGATATAGTGGCTAAAATTATAGAGGTGCCACAAGGTTTTTCTGTCAATAGCAAAATTTTACGACAATTAGAAGCTAGAAAGAACGCAGTTGATCAAGAAAAAGCAATAGATTGGGGTTGCGCTGAGAGTTTAGCTTTTGCCTCCTTAATTCATGAAGGATTTCCCGTTAGGATCAGTGGCCAAGATTCGGGAAGAGGAACTTTTTCGCATCGCCACTCAATATTGCATGACTCTAAAACTGGCGCTAAACACAATATATTTTCTAATTTACATGATTTAGATATTAAATACGAAGTTTTTGATTCTGTTTTGTCGGAATATGCAGTGCTAGGTTTTGAATATGGCTATTCTTTGGCTAATCCAAATGCTTTAACGATTTGGGAGGCTCAATTTGGTGACTTTGCTAATGGTGCACAAATTATTTTTGATCAGTTCGTAGCTTCATCAGAAAGCAAATGGTTAAGAAAATCAGGATTAGTCATGCTATTGCCTCATGGCTATGAAGGGCAGGGGCCAGAACACTCTTCTGCAAGGCTAGAAAGATATCTACAAGCTTGTGCTGACAATAATTTGCGCGTGGTTAACATTACCAATCCAGCTAATTTTTTCCATGCCCTAAGAAGGCAAATGCATAGCAAGGATAGAAAGCCTTTAGTTGTAATGTCACCAAAGTCATTATTGCGACATAAATTAGCAGTCTCAACCTTGGATGAATTTTCAAATAATAATTTTAGGCCAATTATCAATGAATCTGAAAAATTAGTAGATAATGATAAAATTAAGAAAGTTATATTATGTAGTGGCAAAGTTTATTATGATTTGTTTGAGGCTAGAGCTGCTAAAAAAATAGATGATATCACTATAATTAGAGTAGAGCAGCTTTACCCTTATCCACAAGAAGAGATCGTAAAAGAGCTTAAAAAATATAAAAATGCTGAAATTATTTGGTGTCAAGAAGAGTCAAAAAATATTGGAGCTTGGAAATTCATTGAGGAGCTTATAGAAAAATCTTTGATTGATATTAATCATAAATCCCTAAGACCAAAATATGTTGGTCGCGTTGCCTCAGCTTCACCAGCAACAGGTTACGCCTCTTATCATAAAGAAGAGCAAGAAACTTTAATAAACGAAGCCTTAAAATAAAAATAAATTAATTTAAAATATGACTATAGAAATAAAAGTTCCAGCATTAGGAGAGTCGGTATCAGAAGCGTCAATTGCTAAATTATACAAGAAGTCTGGAGAGTCTGTAGTGGCAGACGAGCTTATAGTTGAGCTTGAAACTGATAAAGTGACTTTGGAAGTTAATGCTCCAGCTAGTGGAGTTATATCTGATTTAAAAGTTAATGAGGGTGACAATGTCAAGGTTGGGGATTTAATTGCCTTGATGCAAGAAGGTGGCGCAGCTACTGTAGTAAGCTCTGATAAAAAAGAAGACTTAAATAACAATCAGTCGGCTCAAGAGCAAAAAACCACGCCAGCTGTAGCAAATCAGTCTTTGTCGCCAGCTCCCAAAAAAATTGCAGCTGAAAATAATATAGATACCACAAATATTTCAGGTAGTGGTAAAGATGGTCGCGTTACGAAAGGCGATGTTTTGCAAGCTGTTGAATCAAATAGCTCAGTTGAGTCTGAGTTGGTTTCTAGTCAATCTGAGTCTAAGCCAACTGAGAGAGTTAGAATGTCGAGGCTTCGTCAAAAGATTGCTGAAAGACTTAAAGAGTCGCAAAATACTGCGGCAATTCTTACAACTTTTAATGAAGTTGATATGTCTGCGGTCATGGAATTGCGTAAACAATATAAAGAAGTTTTTGAAAAGAAGCATGGTATCAAATTGGGATTCATGTCTTTCTTTGTTAAGGCTTGCATCACAGCATTAAAAGAAATTCCAGCAGTAAATGCCGAGATTGATGGCACCGATCTTATCTATAAAAACTTCTATGACATAGGTATAGCAGTTGGATCACCTCAAGGACTTGTAGTTCCAGTTTTAAGAGATGCTGAAAAAAGAAATTTGTCTGAAATTGAAAAAGGAATTTTTGACCTTGGTATCAAAGCAAGAGATGGCAAATTGACGATTCCTGATTTAACCGGCGCCACATTTACCATTTCCAATGGTGGAGTTTACGGCTCTCTGCTTTCAACGCCAATAATCAATCCGCCACAATCAGCTATCTTGGGTATGCATAAAATACAAGAAAGACCAATGGTTGTAAAAGGAGAAATAAAAGTGCGTCCCATGATGTATTTAGCTCTTTCATATGATCATAGAATCATAGATGGCAAAGAAGCGGTTACATTTTTGGTAAGAGTTAAAGAAATACTTGAAGATCCACAAAGGCTTGTTTTAGATATATAATCAACATTGCGCCAATTATCTTTGATAGCTGGCGCAAGAAGTAGTATTATTTGTTTTTTAGATTATTATTATTATTTTTAAGCTTTAAATATCTTGCTATGCTAAAAATAGCCATGCTTACTGTTAATAATAAAGTTGCTAGATATGATAAATTTATATAAAAAGAGTAATCAAACATATTATCCATGCTATTTACTTACAAATAATCTTATAAAAGATTTAAAATGGCATTATACATTTTATTAATAACAATTTCAATATTTAATACTGCATTAAATATAGTAATTAGTATAATCGGCATATTGCTTGCAAAAAATAAATACCACTTGTATTGTTCTTAAACTAATTGCCTAGATAGCTCAGTCGGTAGAGCAAA
>DDCV01000039.1 GCA_002335845.1 Rickettsiales bacterium UBA1997
TCAATCACTAATCATGGTGTCTCTGAAGAACTATTAACAAAATGTTACTCTTTAGCAAAAGATTTTTTTAATCTCCCAAGGGATGTTAAGGATAAGTATCATGAGAAATCTCTAAAAGGCGCTAGAGGGTATACCCCTCTTGGTATTGAAACCGCAGTTGGTGAAACTATTCCTGATCAAAAAGAATTTTGGCATCATGGGCCCAATGTAAATGATTCATTTGATTCTAGAATTCCTAAAAATATATCAGTATCGCAAATTGCAGATTTCAATAATCAATTTGATCTATTATTTCATCAGCTCAACTTATTAGGGCTTAAGGTATTAAGCTCAATTGCTTTAATTTTAGGCAAAGAGCCTTCTTTTTTTGATAGCTGGGCATGCAAAGGAAACTCTGTTTTAAGGTTAATTCACTATCCTCCTGTTCAAGATAAATCAAATATTCTTCGCGCAAGAGCGCATGAGGATATTAACTTGATTACTCTATTGGTTGGCGCTGAAGAATCGGGTCTTGAGGTTCAAAATCGTGATGGAGACTGGGTGCCAATTGAAGCAAAAAGTAAATCAATTGTATGTAATATTGGCGATATGATGCAGCTTGTCACTCGCTCACAACTCAAAAGCACAACTCATAGGGTGATAGATGATAAAGCTGGATCTTCTTCTTCACGTTACAGCATGCCATTTTTTCTTCACCCCTCCCCAGAGGTTGAATTATGTTCTATCGTTGATAATTCTACCGAATCCATAAGTGCCCATGATTTTTTAGAGGCAAGACTAAAAGCAATTAAGCTATACTAACTAATGACTGCTGCATCAATCTTGCAAATTATTATCGGTTTTATTGGACTGGTTTGTATTGCAATTCCTTTTTCCCAGGACAAAAGATCAATCAACTTTAGGCACATCATTGCAGCAATTCTTTTGCAAGTATTATTAGCTTTTGCTTTGTTAAAAATTCCATTTATTGTGCAAGTTTTTGCTTATCTTTCTGATGGTGTTACAGCTTTACAAGCAGCAACGCAAGAGGGTGCTGAATTTGTTTTTGGCTATTTAAGCAATAGTTCAACATCCCCGTTTGAAGCCTCGGGTACTGGTAATTCAATGATCTTTGCTTTTCAAATATTGCCCTTAATCATCGTTATTTCAAGTCTCTCGGCATTGCTTTGGTTTTGGAATATATTGCCATTAATTATAAGAGCTATCTCTAAAATCTTTGAAAAGCTTTTTAATATTGGCGGCCCCATAGGATTGGGGGCAACGGCTAATATTATTATGGGCCAAGTTGAGGCTCCCTTATTGGTCAGACCCTACCTTCCTAGGATGAGTGAAAAAGAGCTATTAATCCTTATGACTGCCGGCATGTCGACCGTTTCCGGTTCAATTATGATTGCTTTAGTATCAATGCTTGCGCCTCAATTTCCAGATATCAATTTAATTCAACACTTGGTATCAGCTTCTATTTTGTCTATTCCTGCTGCGATTATGTATGCAAATATTATGATTCCATCCTCAGAAGTTACTAATTTTGATGGCAATTCCGTACCCAAGGTCTATGACAGTTCTATGGATGCCATTACAAGGGGTACTAGAGATGGTTTGGATATTTGTTTAAATGTTGGAGCTATTCTAATTGCTTTTATAGCTCTTGTTTCTTTGCTTAATTCTTTGCTTGGGATTCTAGGGGGATGGATTGGCATTGCTGATCTTTCTTTGCAGCTGATCCTTGGATACATTTTCTTCCCAATTGTATGGTTAATGGGGGTGCCTCTTTCAGAAACTTTAGCCTCAGCTGAATTGTTAGGTCTTAAGACTGCTCTTAATGAATTTGTTGCTTACGGAGCTCTTGCAAACATTGAGCCTGATACCTTATCAGATAGATCAAAATTGATTACTTTATATGCATTATGCGGATTTGCTAATTTTTCCTCTGTTGGAATTCTGGTCTCAGGAATCAGTGCAATGGCACCAGAAAGAAAGAATGATTTAATTAAGGTTTCAATCAAAGCATTGATCGGGGCCACACTTGCCTCTTGCATGACTGGTCTGGTTATAGGTATTTTTTAATTCAAAAAAACAATTGAAGCATTTAAAAATGCTGCAAATAATAGCCATATGATGTAAGGAAGATAAAGAAAATATAGCGTTCTTGATTCACTTTTAATAATTATCAATATTCTTAGGTTTAAATAAATTAATAATACAATGTCTAAAAGCGCTATGAGTGGCGCATGAAAGTAAAAGAAAATCCATGACCATGCTGCATTTAAAAGTAATTGCATTATAAATATAGGCGCTATTTTATGCGCAAGCTTATAGGCAATAATAGCCATTAACGCATACAGTATTGGCCAGACAATACCAAAAATAAAACTAGGAGGATTAAGTGAGCTCTTTATTAAACTGCCATACCAGTCATCAGAATTAATGTATATATTTGCTAGTGATCCTATCACCAAGGTCAAAACAACCATTAACGGCAAAAGGTATTTCATCACTTTATGCTTTTTCTACTAAAATTGAGCAGATAGAATATCCTGCACCAAATGAGCAAATGATTCCTTTTTGGCCCTTTTTCAAATGGTTGTATTTGTGAAATGAAATCAGCGATCCTGCTGAGCCAGTATTTGCGTATTCATCAAGGACGTTAGGAGCTCGCTCGGGTGGAAAGTCATCTCCTAGAAGTTTTTTCACAACATAGGTGTTCATATTTATATTTGCCTGATGGAGCCAATATTGCTCAATCTCATCTGGCAATAGATTATTTTCCTCAAGATGCTCAGTAATCAAAGATGCAACCATTGGCATTACTTCTTTGAAAACACTTCTACCATTTTGAACAAACAATAATTCTTCATCTGTATAATTTTTATCTTCAATTGAATTCATAAAACCAAAATTATTTCTTATGTTATTTGAAAAATGAGTTTTCAATTTAGCATTTAAGATCTTAAATCTATTTGGTGACTGAGAGTCTTTTTCGATCACTGTAGCCGTGCAAACATCACCAAAGATAAAATGACTATCTCTGTTTTTAAGGTTGTTGTGAGCAGTTGTGATCTCAGGATTTATCACTAATATTTTTGAAGCTTTGCCTGATGCTATATCTGAATAGGCGTTACTAATTCCAAAAGTCGTAGACGAACAACCAACCATCATGTCATAAGCGTAACCCTCAATACCTAATTCATTTTGAACCTCAATAGCAATTGCTGGATAAGCTCTTTGAAGATTTGCAGTAGAAACTATCACCGCATCTATATCAGAGGAGGTTAATTGTGCATTTTCAAGAGCTTGCTTAGCTGCAATTACGCTAATTTCAGCACAAATTGATAAAGAGTCATCAGTTCTTGCTTGAATCATGGGTTTCATGCGTGTTGGGTCTAGCAAAGATTCTTTTTCTATTACGTATCTATTCTGTATTCCAGAAGCTTTAACTATAAATTCTGCTGAGGAGGGCTCCAGCGCTTTTAAAGAACCAGATTCAATTTCTTTTGAATGCTCAGCATTATAAAGTTCAACATAGCTATTGAAAGATTCAACAAGCTCTTGGTTAGAGACCTTATGAGGTGGCGTCCAAAGTCCAGTCCCAGAAATATATATATCTTGCATGTCTTTTCCGTAATACATGTTATTTTATAGTCATATGGAAAAAATAGCATTAGATACAAATCCTAATTCAAATTTGCATTTTGACCTTTATCAATCTGCAAGGGATTCAATTGTTGGTTTGGTTCAAATCTCACATGGTATGGCTGAGCATAAAGGCAGATATGCAGAGTTTATAAATTTTTTGAATTCAAATGGTTTTCATGTTGCCATTCATGATCATCGTGGGCATGGAGAACGAATATTTAACAATAAAATAGGTTTTTTTGATCAAGATGATGGGTGGAATTTGGTTGTAAAAGATTTGCTGGCTATACATCTAGAAACAAACGATAGATTTCCCAACATACCAAAAATCCTCTTAGGACATAGCATGGGTTCATGGATAGGTTTATCAGCACTACAGAGTAAAAACTTATTTGATGCCGCAATGCTTTCTGGATCAAGTTACCCCAAACCTTCTGAAACTTTTTTGCAAAAACTATTTCTTAAAATGGAAATATTGAGACTGGGAAAAAATGGTTATAGTCATTTAATGCATAAACTAATTTTTGGGGGCTTTAATAGTAAATTCCAAAATACTAAAACTCCGAATGATTGGTTATCTCAAGATATAGAGAGGGTAGAGGATTATACAAATGATCCTTTATGCGGTTTTGTTGTTACCAATAAATTATGGTCTGATGTTATTTTGGGGATTAAGGCAGTTTTTAATAAAAAAAATTTATCATTGATTAATAAAAATATTCCTATTTTAGTTTTTTCGGGCACTCATGATCCTGTGGGCGCAATGGGAAAAGGGACTAGCAAATTACACGAATGCTTGATAAAAAATGAATGCATGTCAGAACTTTATCTTGTTGATG
>DDCV01000029.1 GCA_002335845.1 Rickettsiales bacterium UBA1997
CCCAATATTCATCGGATTGCATTTCTTTTAATCTTGAAACTGTTCTTAAAAAAGATTTTGAACCTGTGCCTTTAGAATATATTTCTTCAGGAGCTTTAGCCGATAGGGCGATAAAAGAGTTTTTGTTTTCATATACTTCGTCAATAAATAGCGTCAATCTTCTAGCTTCGTTAGTGTCTTCTATCTGAAGTTGTGGTATTTTTACTAATAATATTAAATCAAAATTTTGACAAATAGCTTGATAATCAGCTGAAAAATAATTATTACGACATAATTCTTCAAAAGTAAAAATTGCTAATGTTTTAGCTTGATTATTGTGAAATATTTTATTTTCGAGCCCTTTTTTTAAAGGTGAAGAAAGATTGCGTAATTTTAGAAAATTAATGTCATTGCGAGTAAGGTTGTAGCTATTATCAACTATAAGCTCTCGCCCCCAAACTTTAATTCTAGTCTTTTTCTTAATTTTGCCGATAGTAATTTGATTAATTATATCATTTAGCTCAATATCGTAATTTTTATCTGAGACAAAAAATCTAGTCGATGATTTTAATCCAGACTTAATCTCGCGATAATCTTGATCAGATTTTAGCTTTATTGCTGGACATTTTGGTAGCAAAACATCTTTAACAAAATCTTGAAATAAATCGGCTTGAATACCGTTTTTGTATAAATCAAGCGGATGACAATTCGAGGTAAAGACGATAGCAATATTTTTTTGCAAAAGATAAGTTAATATGCGCGATAATATCATTGAGTCTGCAGAATCCATAATTTGAAATTCATCTAGGCAGAGAACTTTTATAGCCTTATGTTTTTTAACTTTAATATATTGATCAACCTGATATTCATCATAATCATCGATAAATCTCTTATAAAATGCTAAATTTGGATCAATAACTCGATTAATAGCCTCGATCAACTGATCATTATGCTTAACTTGCTCTTTTCTAACATCGCGAAAGGCTTCATGAATTGCCTTCATAAAGCTATTAAAATGACAATAAAGCTTAGGGGTTTTTGTTAGGGATTGATAAAATCTTTTAAGTAACATTGATTTTCCACGACCAACATCACCATAAATATACAATCCTAAGCAAGGCTTTGATTTTATTAGAAATAATTTTTTAAGAAATTTGGTAAAAGAGTTTTTTTCGATCTTTTTATGTATCTCCTCTAGCTCGCTTAATATCATCAGCTGCTTTGCATCTAGCTCGTATTCATTCATCTTATATAAGAATTTTTCCATTGTCACAAAATAATATAAAGGTAGCTATAAATTTTTAAAATAAACTAAATCTAAATAGAGTCATTAAAATATGTTTGTGGTATATTATTATGAGGATAGCCATAATTAATAATATATTATACCTTTTTCAGTCTATAATTAATCATTTATATTTTATTTTTTATAATAAAAATATCGAAGCATGTCAATGTATATCATATATTTTTATAATAAGTTTATATCCTCGCAATATTTTGCCTAATATCGTTAATATATAAATGATTAATTAATTTTCCGCATTGATTATAAATTTTGCGCTTAGTAAAAAGCTTAACTTTATTATAATTACAATTTCAAGAAATGAATCTGTTAGAAAATTTTCCAATTTTATCATTCCTGATTTTTCTGCCAATTATATCGGCAATTATATTATTGCTAGTTGATTCAAAAAAATCATTATTTTGTTATTATTTTACGCTATCATCCTCAATCGCAACCTTTTTTCTATCATTATTTTTGTTGAGCAACTTTGACAAAAGCCAGTCTGGTTTTCAATTTATAGAAATTTGGAACTTTATTTCTGCTCATGATATAAAATATTTTGTCGGGATTGATGGAATATCGGTTTTAATGATTGTTTTAACGGCATTTTTAACGCCAATATGTATAATAATTAGCAAAAACTCTATAAAAGATAGGCTAAAAGAATTTTTAATTTGTTTTTTATTGATTGAAGGTTTTGTTATTGGTGCCTTTTGCGCTTTGGATCTTCTGTTTTTTTACATCTTCTTTGAAGCTGCTTTGATTCCAATGTTTCTCGTTATTGGTATATGGGGTGGTGAAAATAAAATATATGCTTCATATAAATTTTTCTTATACACTATCTTGGGCTCTCTGCTA
Source organism: Rickettsiales bacterium UBA1997 (assembly GCA_002335845.1). The sequence continues at coordinate 2,126 of DDCV01000029.1, forward strand.
TTTTTAATAGCGATTATTTTTCTATATTTATATGCTGGAACTACAGATATTACAAAACTTAGTGAGATATTACCAAAATACCTTCCTATTTCTTATCAAAAATGGCTTTGGTTAGCCCTATTTGCATCTTTTGCTGTTAAAGTGCCAATGTTTCCTTTTCACACCTGGCTGCCTGATGCTCATGTTCAAGCTCCCACTGCTGGCTCTGTAATGTTGGCAGGAATTCTAATTAAGCTTGGCGCCTATGGCTTTATCAGATTTTCTCTGCCATTTTTCCCTGATGCATCATTATATTTTGCACCCTTAATATTTTCTCTAAGTGTTATTGCTATTATTTATGCTTCGCTTATCGCCCTAATGCAAGAGGATATGAAAAAAATGATAGCATATTCATCAGTGGCTCATATGGGTTTTGTTACTATGGGTATTTTCAGTTTTAATAGGCAAGGTCTTGACGGAGCTATTATTCAAATGATAAGTCACGGAATTGTATCAGCTGCACTTTTTATATGTGTTGGCATAATTTATGATCGACTTAAAACAAAAAAAATTAAAGAGATGGGTGGAATTGCTGAAAAAATGCCAAATTTTGCCTTTTTAGCTATGATATTTACTATGGCTTCCGTTGGATTGCCAGGAACGAGTGGATTTGTTGGCGAGTTTCTATCTATAATAGGCGCATTTCAAGCTAGTAAAATTACTGCTATTTTAGCTGCTTTAGGGGTTATTTTTGGAGCTTGTTATATGTTGTGGCTTTATAAAAGAGTGTGGTTTAGTGAAATAACTAACTCGAAAATAAAAAGCTTTCAAGATCTAGATCGCTCTGAATTTATTGCCTTAGGGTCAATGTCAATTTTGGTTATATTGTTTGGTATAACGCCGAATCTATTAGCTGATTTCTTTTTCTTGCCAGTTGAGTCATTAATAAAAATTTATAATATTAGATAAATGAACTTAGAACTATTGTTACCAGAGATAGTATTGTTATGTGGCGCTATCTCAATCCTAATGCTCGATGTATTTTTGCGAAAAAAAATACCAGCAATTAGCCATATATCTCACTTACTATCTTTACTTCTATGCGCCGCAGCTCTAGTGATAATTAGCGAGAATTTCACTCTCGAGACTCTAATATTTAACAATATGATTAAAGTAAATTTCTTTACGTCATATATTAAGGCCTTTATAATAGTTACCCTAACTTCAGTTTTGCTATTCTCAGTAAGCTTTGTTTTAATTGAGTCAAAAATAAGCGCTGAATTTATTGCATTGCTATTTTTAGCAACGATAGGTGGAATGTTGATGATATCAGCAAATAGCTTTCTAGTATTTTATCTAGCTCTTGAATTGCAAGCTCTGTCTCTTTATGTATTAGCGGCGCTAAATCGTAAATCAAAAAAATCAGCTGAATCTGGTATAAAGTATTTTATATTAGGTAGCTTAGCATCGGCAATATTTTTATTTGGAGTTTCTTTGATTTATGGCTATAGCGGAACTGTTAATTTTAGCGCCTTATCAGAATTATATCCAAAAACTTCAAGCGAGATCATGAAAAATGTTCCTATTGGGGTAATGGTTGGCTTTATTTTAGTGATTACAGCTATGTTTTTTAAGATTGCAGCAGCTCCTTTTCATATGTGGTCACCCGATGTATATGAAGGTTCGGCGCCAATTGTTACAACTTTTTTTGCTGTTGTTGTCAAATTCACGGTGACGCTAGCATTTATAAATCTTTTGATAAATTTTGACATAAGATGGCTTGGCTTAAATAAGATATTTATTGTGACTGCCTTGCTATCTTTTATCGTAGGTAGCTTTGGAGCGATATTTCAAACAAACTTTAAAAGATTATTAGCCTATAGCTCAATTGGTCACATCGGCTTTATATTATTATCTTTATCGTCTTTTTCAAAATATGGCTTTTCTTATGCAGTATTTTACTCTATGATTTACGCCATAATATCAATAGGAACATTTGGCTTTCTCAACATAATTCTTTGCAAAAATAGCAATAGGCATAATCATGAAGATGACAATGAATCTGGTCAAATTTATGATATAAAATCATTTTCAGGATTATCAAAAACCAACCCCAAAATGGCTTTTTCTCTAGCTGTTTTAATGTTGTCAAGCGCTGGAATTCCACCTTTAGCTGGATTTTTTTCTAAGTTTTATGTTTTGTCAGCAATAATCTCTAGCGGATTTTTATATATAGCGATAATTGCCGTGCTGTTTAGTGTAATATCAGCATATTATTACCTAAGAATAGTAAAGATCATGTATTTTGACAAACCTAACAATGTAATTATTCTTGAGAACAACTTTAATTCAAAGCTAATTATTATGATTGCAGCACTGTTTAATATCTCGTTAATATTATTTATGAAGCCAATGATTGCAGCGATTACTAATTTTATGCCAGCATTATAATGTCACAATTATCGCCTATAAAATCACAGAAGCTTGATATTGCGCTTAAGGGGCAAATTAAGATTCCTGGCGATAAATCCATTTCCCACAGATCACTTATTTTTGCTGCCTTGGCCAACGGCAAAACAAAAATAACGGGGCTTTTAGAGGGAGAAGATGTTTTAAGAACAGCCGCAGCTCTTGAGTCAATGGGAGTTGAAATAATTCGTAATCAAGATTATTGGTTAGTAAATGGATCGGGAATTGTTGGCTTAGTGGAGCCAAATAACATTATAGATATGGGAAATTCTGGAACATCTGCTAGATTACTATCTGGGCTTGTCACCCCCTATGATTTCACATCTTTTTTTACAGGAGATTCTTCTCTTAGAAAAAGACCAATGGCGCGTATATTTGAGCCAATTAAACAATTTGGCGCAGAAATTGTCGCTAATAAATCAAATAAAATGCCATTTGCCATTATCGGCACTTCTGAATCAACTCCCATTGAGTATAAAATGAAAAATGCATCAGCCCAAGTTAAAAGCTGTATACTACTTGCAGCACTTGCTACACGAGGAGTAACGACTATTTTTGAGCCCAATAAATGTCGCGACCATAGTGAAATTATGATGCGCTATCTTGACATAGATATTAAGCAAAAAAACGAGGGCGCGGGAACTATAATAAGCTGTGCTGGCTATAATGATTTTATGGCAAAAGATATCGATGTAGTGTCTGACATTTCATCAGCCGCTTTTTTGATTGTAGCTGCTATTCTCATAAAAGACTCTGATGTTACTTTGCCAAAAATAGGAGTTAATCCACTACGAACTGGCATTATAGAAACATTAATTGAAATGGGTGCCAATATTGATCTAAAAAATAAGAGAAAAATTTGCGGTGAAGAAGTGGCGGATATTAGGGTGTGTTATAGCAAATTAAAATCTATCGAAGTTCCTTCTAGCAGGGCTTCAAGTATGATTGATGAATATCCTATTTTAGCCATTGCCGCCGCTAATGCAGTAGGAACTACTAAAATGACAGGCCTTTCCGAATTAAGAGTGAAAGAAAGTGACCGTTTATCAATGACTGCCAACAATCTAAGGGCTTGCGGTGTTGAGGTAGTGGAGGGTGATGATTTTCTTGAAATAAAAGGTCAAACTCAAAACCACAAAAAGATGGCGAAAATATATACCGACCTAGATCATCGCATGGCCATGTCTTTTTTTGTTATGGGATTAACTATGGAAAAAGGCGTTGAAATAGATGATTCATCAATGATTAAAACTAGCTTTCCTAATTTTGTAGATATTTTTGAGAAGCAAAATTTAGTAAATTATACTACTTATTCCGGCATTGTTAATCTAAAATAGATAATAAGCCATTTCTCTTCAAAATCAATAATTTTACTGAATATTCAAGCATCTTTATGATTACTATAGCATTTACTCTTTCTTCTCATTCTAGCTAGGAAATGTCTAAACAAACTATTGTAGCCCTCAACCGTATAATACCATTTTCAATTTACAATTGACCATTATTAAACATCTTATAAAATCATAATTTTAACCTTTAATTAGTCCATCCTGAATTACTCAATTTCCCGCTCTAATTCCAGAGAACCTAAGTAAAATATTGCCAATTGTTAAAAAAGTTAGCCCAAAAACCTTTAATAAAATTTGATTCCAAAAATTTCTTATTATCTGCAGCAATCTCATTGTATTTTCCTTCATCATTTTCCTGATGTGATTCAGAATTAGTCTTAAA
>DDCV01000085.1 GCA_002335845.1 Rickettsiales bacterium UBA1997
CTAATACCATCAACATCATTATATTTGAGGCCACTTTTATCTAGATCATCTTTTATCTTATCAATGATATTAAATTTAATATTATCAGCGCATGATATTCTTATCTCTGGAGTTGAAAAAGTTTTGGGTAATGATTTGCGTAAATCGGAGAGTTTTTTTCCGGATTCAATTAAAATATTTATAATTCTTATGGCAGCGTAAATGGCATCATCAAAACCATAATATTTATCGGAAAAAAAGATATGTCCCGACATTTCACCGGCAAGCAAAGCATTTTCTTGCTTCATTTTAGCCTTAATTAAAGAATGGCCGGTTTTCCACATAATGGGTTTTCCGCCAGCTTTTGCTATTTCGCTAAATAAAATATTACTAGCCTTAACATCGGCAATAATTGTTGCTTGTGGATTTTCTTTTAAAATATCTTGCGCGTAAAATACCATTAATTGATCTCCCCAAATCATCTCCCCTTCATCGTCAACAATACCAATGCGATCGCCATCGCCATCAAAAGCAATGCCAATATCACAATTATTATCTTTTACAACCGTGATTAGATCTTGCATATTTTTAACATCAGTTGGATCTGGATGATGATTGGGAAAATTGCAATCGATATCCTCATAAAGTAAAATATTATTAGCGGTAATTTTTTTAGTGATATTTTTTATTACATCTCCAGCAGCACCATTGCCACAATCCCAAGCAATTGAAAGTTTTTTTGAATCTTTATCAATAACAAGATCTTGCATTATCCTATCGATATAATTATTGATAATTTGATGGCTCGCCAAAGATCCTTTGGCATTGATAAAATCTTCATCAGCGCATATTTTAGCTAAATTAGTGATATCTTCACCATAAAATGGCCTATCTTTTAGCGCCATTTTAAATCCATTATGATCTTTTGGATTATGTGACCCAGTTACCATAATACCAGCATCGCAATCTAGATTAAAAACTGCAAAATAAAGCATTGGAGTTGGGCAAATTCCAATTTCAAAAACTTCAATACCTGAATCCAATAATCCTTGAATTAGGCGATTTTTTAAAGCAGGAGAGCTTTTGCGACCATCATAACCAACGGCAATTTTTTTTTGTGAGTTTTTGTTTAAGGCGCTAGCAAAAGAGCGACCTACATAATAAGCATCTTTGTCAAACAGGGTTTGATTGTAAACGCCACGAATATCATAAGATCGAAGTATAGAAGAGTTGAATTTGTGCATTTGTTTATATTGTATAATTGATGCCATTTATCATAAAAAATAAGGCATAGATTGATAGGAAAATTAAAATTTCTTAAGCTGTGGCTGAGATTTTACCATCAATTGGTGAAGAGGCTGCGCCATATTTTTTTTTCGGCATTCTACCTGCTAAATAAGCCATTCTTCCAGATTGGATTGCTAATTTCATTGATTTGGCCATCAATATCGGATTTTTGGCGGTAGCGATAGCTGTATTCATCAAGACTCCATCACATCCCATTTCCATGGCAATTGCCGCATCAGAGGCAGTTCCAACTCCAGCATCGACTATTACAGGAACTTTTGCTTGCTCTATAATAAATTCAATATTGAGAGGGTTTTGTATACCAAGCCCTGAGCCAATTGGTGCTGCCAAAGGCATTATGGCACAACAGCCAATATCTTCAAGCTCTTTAGCGACTATTGGATCATCGGATGTATAAACCATAACATCAAAGCCATCTTTGATTAATATTTCAGCGGCTCTAATGGTCTCGATAACTTTTGGATACAATGTTTTTGGGTCTGACAAAACCTCTAACTTAACTAGATTCCAATTACCCACCGATCTTGCCAATCTTAAGGTACGAATCGCATCTTCAGCTGTAAAGCATCCTGCGGTATTGGGTAGGTAAATATATTTTGTAGGATCTATAAAATCTTGCAACATTTGCTGATTTTTTTGCTCAACATTAACTCTTCGAACGGCTACCGTTATCATTTCAGCACCACTCTCTTTGAGCGCTAAAGCTGTTTGAGTAAAATCCTTATATTTGCCAGTGCCAATAATTAGGCGTGAGTTAAATTGATGACCAGCTATCTTAAAAGAATCATCTTGAGTCATAAATATTAGTTAAAAAAATTATTTGGAAAAAATGTTATCAAGAAAAGCATTGTTGGAGCAACAAGGACTATGCCATCAAGCCTATCTATTATTCCGCCATGACCTGGTATAATGCTCCCAGAGTCTTTAATAGAAAAAATTCTTTTAATCTTAGATTCCAATAAATCACTTAACTGCTCTATTATAGATAAGATAAGGCTGGCCAATACAAAAAACATCACTCCACCTGAAAATAATATAGAGCTAATTAATCCAATTAATGAGCATGCAACTAAACCTCCAACAAGGCCTGACCAAGTTTTGTTGGGGCTAATATTAGGAGCTAATTTAGGTCCTCCTATTGCCCTGCCCGCAAAAAAAGCAAAAATATCAGTCGACCATATAATTACAAACATCCATAGCAATATATATGGGTCAATTAGCCTTATTTGTATTATGCAATATATTGGAATCAGTATATAAAAAAATCCTATTAAGCGCCATTTTTTGTAATTCTTAGCACTTCGAGTTATATCAAGCCATTCGATTGTCATTATTATGGTGATGGCTAAAACTAAAATGAAGAAGGTGCTTGTAGAAAAGAAAATTGCGTGGATAGCAATTGGAACAAGTATAAGGGAAGAGGCAATTCTTAATCTAGTGTTTTCATTAGGTATAAATTTTTTAATATGGATGGATATTTTTTGAAGTATTTTTTTACAATAAGTTGTCAAAAAATTATTTTTAATAAGGCTTTTAAATTTACTGTCTTTTACCATATCTCCTTTCTCTATTGTTAAAATCTATAATAGCTAATTTAAGTTTTTTCTTGTTAAAATCTGGCCAAAAATCATTAATGAAGTATAGCTCACTATAGGCAATTTGCCATAATAAAAAATTGCTGACCCTAAGATCTCCAGCTGTTCTTATTAAAAGATCGGGATCTGGCAAGTCTGAAATATACAAGTTTCTTGAGACTAATTCTTCATCAATGTCTTGAGGATCGATCTTCTTATCCCTAACGTCAAAAGCAATATTTTTTACGGCCCTTGTAATTTCTTGTTTAGCTCCATAGCCAAAAGCTACATTCAGATTAAGGGCTTTGTTATTGGCTGTATCTAATTGTATTTTTTGTATTTTGTCTAGAGTTTTTTGGGGTATTTTAGAAAGATCTCCAAAGATATTAATTCTAACATCATTTTCTATTAAAGGCTTGATGCTATTGCCGATATATTCGTCAAGTAAATTTAGTAGATTATCGATTTCTATTTTTGGTCTTTTCCAGTTTTCGGCAGAAAGAGCGTAGAGAGTTAAGTGTGTTATGTTATTTTCAATGCAGCCTTCTGCTATATTCTTAATATTTTCTACACCTTTTCTATGACCATTAAAAAGACTTAGATTGTTTTTCTTTGCCCACCTCGCATTGCCATCCATTATTATGGCAATATGCTTTAATTGACTTTCTTGGCTCATAATTATTTATTATATAGTCATTAGGTCGCCCTCTTTTTTAACTACTATCTCATCTATTTGCGTTACGAAATCATCAGTGATTTTTTGTATCATATCATTAAAAGCGTGAACACTGTCTTTGCCAACCTCATCTTCGCTTTTTTTAAATGAATCTATAATATCGCGACGAATATTTCTTATCGATATCTTGTTGTCTTCACCATATTTCTTAGCTAACTTAACCATCTCCATTCTTCTTTCTTGACTTAGTTTTGGAATATTTATACGAAGCAAGGACCCTTCAACTACTGGAGAAAATCCAAGATTTGAATCAGATATTGCCTTCTCTACCGACCTAACATTTGAGTTATCCCATACTTGAACGGATAAAGTGGTTGAATCTGAGGCAGAAATAGTGCTTAATTGACTCAATGGCATTAAAGAACCATAAACGTCAACTTTGACTGGATCCAGAAGAGCCGGTGTAGCTCTACCTGTTGAGATGCTATTGATATCACGCTTTAAAAAAGCAAGGGTTTCAGACATTTTAGTTCTACATTTTTCTAAATAAATATCAAACATATTAAGATAAGAAATTAATTAATAATGGTAAATTTACCATCTCCATTGATGACATTTTTTAATGCACTATCTTGCGATATGGAGAAGACGACAATAGGAAGATTGTTATCTTTTGCCAGAGCGATCGCGGTTTGATCCATGACCCTTAAATCCTGCTTAATTACATCTATGTATTTTAAGCTTTGGTAGCGAATAGCATTTTTATCCTTCTTGGGATCAGATGAGTAAACCCCGTCAACTTGAGTACCTTTTAGAATTGCGTCGCAAGACATTTCAACTGCACGCAAAACAGCAGCAGTATCAGTTGTAAAAAATGGGTTACCAGTTCCAGCTGCAAAAATAACAATCCGACCTTTTTTTAAGTGCCTAGCAGCTCTTCTTTTTATATAAGGCTCACACACTGTGTCCATTGCAATAGCTGACAGCATCCTTGTTTCAAAGCCCCTTGTTTCAAGGGCACTTTGTAAGGCTAGTCCATTAATGCAGGTAGCAAGCATACCCATATAATCAGCACTAACTCTTTCCATGCCCATCGCATTGTGAGAAATGCCACGAAATATATTTCCTCCACCAACTACCAAACATATTTCGCAACCTAGCTTATGAGCTTCGATTATCTGTTTACATACCTTATCAATTGCCTCAGGGTCGTGACCGCTATCTTTTACTCCCATTAATGCCTCGCCTGAAACTTTAAATAATATTCTTTTAAATTCTAGGGAAGACATTAGTTAGATAGAAAATAAATTATAGGGATTGCAAAGTTAAAGAACTGCGATTTTATTTTTTACTCATCGCGGCGACTTCAGCTGCAAAGTCATCCTCTTTTTTCTCAATACCCTCTCCCAAGACAAATATTTTGTATGAAGATATTTCTGTCTTTGAGTTTTCTTGAGAAAAATTATCGAGTAAGTCTTTGATTTTAACTTTATCATCGATTACAAAACTTTGCTCAAGCAAAACAACCTCTTCATAATATTTTCTAATACGACCTTGTATCATTTTTTCGATAATGTTTTCAGGCTTTCCTGAGCTTCTAGCTTGCTCCTTTAAAATATCAACTTCTCTTGCAAGCTTTGCTGAATCAACGCTTTCTATGTTTAGAGCTTCTGGCTTGGTTGCAGCAATATGCATAGTTATTTGCTTCCCTAGATCTTCAAGTTTGTTTTTATCAGCAGTTGATTCAAATGCTACTAGAACTGCTATCTTACCAATATTGTCTGAAATTTTATTATGGATATAACTTGCAATGATTCCATTTTCAACTTGAGCGTAATCAATTCTTCTAATATTTATATTTTCGCCAATCACGCCAATTTGAGCCTTTACTTCCTCGTCCTTATCAGCTTTAAATTTTTCTATATCGCCATCATATTTCAGAGATTCTTTTGATAAATCACTGACGAAATCTTGAAATTTTTGATTTCTTGCTACAAAGTCAGTTTCCGAGTTAACTTCAATAATAGAAGCTTTATTGTTATCAACATAAACGGCAACAGCGCCTTCAGAGGTTATTCGACCAGTTTTTTTAGCGGCGGAAGATAAGCCTTTTTTTCTTAACCAATCAACAGAATTTTCATAATCATCATTATTTTCTTTTAGCGCTTTATTGCAATCTGATATTCCGCAACCAGTTTCTTCGCGAAGCTTTTTTAAAAGTGATAAATTGGACATAATTTACTTGTGATTTTTATTTAAAATTATTTTTTGATATAAGTAGATTTTGCTATCTTATTTATTCGGATGCTTTTTCTTTAGGGTCAGATTCTGATTTTATAGCATCTGTTTTTTTAGTTTTAATATTTGCAACGGGATCTGCTGCTTTGTCAGCTGAGTCTTTTTTGACGATTTCTTTTTTAGATCTCGCGGGTTTTTCTTCAGATGCTGTTTCAGCATCTTGTTTTTTTGAGACTAAGGATTTTTTGATTTCTGAATTTTTGTTATCGATTGGGGATTTTGAGTTTTGCACAATAGTTTCGTAGTCTCCATCTAATTTAGATATATCAACGCCAGAATTTGCTAAACTTTCTTTAAATCCGGCTATGGCAGCGTCAGAGATTAGGCGGCAAATCAATCTGATTGACTTAGTCGAGTCATCATTTCCTGGTATGGGAAATGTAATATTATCAGTATTACAATTGGTATCAACAACTGCCATAACTGGTATATTAAGCTTAGTGGCCTCAAGCAGAGCTGTTGATTCTTTATTGATGTCTATTAGAAAAACTAAATCAGGATAACCTCCCATGGTTTTTATTCCCCCCAGGGTTTTTTCTAGCCTTTGTCTTTTACGCTCTAAATCTAACTTTTCTTTTTTATTATATCCTAGCTCATTATCTTGCAATTGATCTTCTATTGTTTTTAGAGTTTTTATTGATTTTGATACCGTTTTCCAATTGGTAAGCATTCCACCTAGCCATCTGAAATTTACATAGAATTGACCACATCTTTTTGCAGCTAGGGCGACTGAGTCCATGCCCTGTTTTTTAGTCGAAACAAAAAGAATTCTTCCGTTATTTTTAGCGACTTCTTTTACAATAGATAATGATTTGTTAAGATGATTTGCTGTCTTATCAAGATCTATTATACTTATATTATTGCGATTAGCATAGATATATTTAGACATTTTTGGGTTTCTCTTCATGGTTTTGTGGCCAAAGTGAACACCAGCCTCAAGAAGTTGTCTAATAGAGAATTTTGGCAAGGAGAATTCTAGAGTTTTCGTTTTTGTCATTTCTGTATTTAAATAAATTTGGTTAAATCACAGGCGATTCTGATCTTCTTTAAAAAAGACACCAAAAATTGAACACCTGAAGAATATAAATCTTGCGATTTAGCTATATCTAGCGACCGTAAGAACTGTATCCTAAGATAAAAATCTTATTTTATTAGTCAACCAGTATAAGTTGTTAATATATTAGATATTAGTAGTGATTTGATAGGCTTAAATCTTACAATGCAAACATTCTAAAATAATTCGGGAGCTTTTTTATCAAGAATTCTAGCTGATAAATTGCCGTCACTTAACTCTATATTAATTTTAGATTCCGCACTGACATCTTTTACTGATGTGATAATATTATTGCCATTTTTAACTAAAGCAAAGCCACGCTTTAAGGTATTCTTATAGTCGTTATTTTGTAATAATTTATTTAAAGATAGCAAGCTTTGTGCTTTGCGAAACAATGATTCGGCAACAAAAGAGTTAATGTTTTTTGATAAATTTTTACCATATTGTAAATTGCGATCTAAATTATTTATTAAAATAGATTTAGGGATTTTTAAGCTTTCCATTTTTTTACAATCATAATTTATTTTGCTTACCACTGTGTCGTTAATTATTTTTAATGAAATCCTAATTTTTTCATTTATTTGATCTAAATATTTTTGTGGACTAAGCAGTAATCTTTTTAGATTGTCAGGTTTTGATGACATCTCGCAAAGATTTGCCTTTGTAGTAGTGGTTAAATTTTTGTTAATATTACTCAAATTTAATTTTAGCTCTTTTATAAGTGGTGTCGCCATTTCTGCTGCAGCCGATGGAGTTGGCGCCCTTAAGTCAGCAACATAGTCAATTAAAGTTGTATCGGTTTCGTGGCCAATGGCTGATATTATTGGAATTTGTGACTCAAAAACAGCGCGGACAATTTCTTCATCATTAAATGGCAGCAAATCTTCAAAAGATCCGCCGCCGCGAGCAATTATAATTAAATCAGGTCTTTTTTCATAGCTTAAGCTGTTAAAATATTTGATGCCTGATATGATGCCAGTAATTGCATTAACTCCTTGTACGGCAGATGGATAAATAGCTAAATTTAGAGGAAACCTATCCTTGATGCGGTGCTTTATGTCTTCAATTACTGCGCCAGTTTTAGATGTTATGACAGCAATTTTTTTTGGAAAAAACGGCAAAGACTTTTTGTGATTATTATCAAAAAGACCTTCACTTTGTAATTTTTGCCGCCTTTTTTCAATTTTTTCTAAAATTGCTCCAATTCCAGCAATTTCTAGCTTTTCAACAATTATTTGGTAATTAGAGCGTCCGCCATATGTTGTAACTTTTCCTGAAGCCACGACCTCAAGGCCATTTTCTACTTTAAAATCAATCAAACTAGCAAGATTTTTAAAACAAACTGCTGAAATTACAGCCTCATCTTCTTGCAAACTAAAATAAAGATGGCCCGATTTATGAGTCTTTAAACCAGTAATCTCGCCTTTTATTCTAACATAACCAAAAGCATCCTCAACTAATCTTTTAATTGATCGCGAAAACTCAGAAACACTAAATTCAGGAATATTCATATAATATGTTTTCTTAAAATATAAATTATTATTGCTAATTTCAGTTTAATATTATTTTGTATATTACCTATTCGTTAGTTTATAAATATTTATATTAATTTTATATTCAAGGAGATCAAATTTTGCAGAAAAAAATTAATTCATACTCTATATCAGGCACAGAAACACTTCCTATTGTTGAGGGCGGCAAAGGTGTTGGCATTACAACTGGAGTAACAGCAGGAACTTTTGCTAAACATGGTGCAGTTGGTACTTTTTCTGGAGTTAATGCGGATTGGATTGATGAAAATGGCAACAACATACCACTTATATACAAAACTAATACTCGTATTAAGAGGCATGAGGAATTAATCCGCCATTCAATAAATGGTGGCATATCACAGGCCAAAATTGCTCATGACATTTCTGGAGGAAATGGCAGAATTCACATGAATATTCTTTGGGAAATGGGTGGTGCCCAAAGAATTTTGACCGACATTTTAGAAGGTGCTAAAGGCCTAATTCATGGCGTAACTTGTGGCGCTGGTATGCCTTATAAACTTTCAGAGATAGCAGAAAAATATCAAGTTTATTACTATCCAATCGTTTCTTCCATGCGTGCTTTTCGCGCTTTATGGAAAAGAAATTATCACAAAGCTAAAACTCTTTTAGGTGGCGTTGTTTATGAATGTCCGTGGCGCGCAGGAGGTCATAACGGCCTGTCAAATGCTGAGGATCCAAATGCTTATGAAGACCCCTATCCAAGAGTTGTACAAATAAGGTCTTTTATGAATTCTGTTGGCCTTAATGATGTACCCATCATAATGGCTGGCGGCGTATGGAATTTATCAGAGTTTGAGCATTGGCTTGATAATCCAGAGATTGGACCTATTGTTTTTCAATTTGGTACTAGGCCAATTGTTACTCAAGAATATCCAGTTCCCAATGAGTGGAAGGCAAAGCTAATGAATCTCAAGGAGGGAGATGTATACCTTAATCGCTTTAGCCCAACAGGATTTTATTCTTCTGCGGTTGAAAATAGCTTTATTAAAGAATTGCAAGGTAGAGAGATTCGCCAAGTTGAATATCGTACTAAGGAGATTGAGGAATTTACACACCAAATACCATTTGGCAATAGGGGAAGAGTTGTTTACATTAAGCAAGAAGATAAAATAAAAGTTAATGAATGGATTAGCGCAGGACATAGCGAGGGTATGAAAACTCCCGATGAAACTTTAATGTTTGTTGACAAATCTAAGGCTAATCAAATTGTTACTGATCAAATAAATTGCATGGGTTGCTTAAGTCAATGTCGATTTAGTAATTGGTCAGATAAAGAGGATATGAAGTACACGACTGGTAACAAGGCCGATCCTCGTAGTTTTTGTATTCAAAAAACTCTACAAGATGTGCGCCAAGGTAATGACATGGATAACCAATTAATGTTTTCTGGCCATGCTGCATACCGATTTGCTAACGACCCTTTATATAATAATGGCAATATTCCAACCATTAAAGAATTGATTGATAATATTATGATTGGCAAATAACGCTAATAATAACCTTTAATTGATCTTTTAATAAACTATTTTGAGGCTAAAATTATAGTAGATAAAAACTATATTTTCTTATGTAGAATTATATAAGATATAATGCTTAGTTTAATTTTATCCTGCTATTTAAATATAGCGAAAATAGATCAGCAATAATTTAATATGACTCAAATAAATACCGCGATAATTGGAGCCTCTGGCTATACCGGAGCTGAATTAGTTCGTATTTTAATCAACCATCCTGATGCAAAAATTAAAGCGTTGATTGCCAATAATAATGCAGGGCAAGATATTTCGCAAATCTATCCTAATTTTTCACAAATTCCTTTACCTGCGTTACAAAAAATAGAGGAAGTTGATTTTGGTAATATAGATATAGTTTTTTGTTGCTTACCTCACACCACATCACAAAAAGTAATCAAAGATTTGGTAAAATATAAAAATATTAAAATAATTGATTTATCAGCAGATTTTCGTTTAAAAAATACAGCAAATTATCAAAAATGGTATAAAAATGAGCATTTAGCAGCTGATTTGCAGGGGAATGCCGTTTATGGGTTAAGTGAAATATATGATGAAGAGATCAAGAAATCAAATTTAGTGGCCTGTCCTGGCTGCTATCCAACATCAATTTTATTGCCATTATTGCCATTAATTAGCAATAATTTGATTAATAGTGATAACATAATATCGGACTCTAAATCTGGCTTTAGCGGAGCCGGTAGGAAATCTGATGTTAATAATTTATTTTGCGAAATTAATAACTCTGCCAAGGCATATTCAATTGGAAATCATCGCCACTTAAGCGAGATTGAGCAAGAATTATCGATCGCTGCCAACAGGGAAATAGAAATTAACTTTACACCTCACATTCTGCCAATAAATCGTGGTATTATTTCAACAATATATGTCGACTTAAATGAGGGTTTTAATATTCAGGATTTAAAAAATTGCTTATCTACAAAATATGAAGATAGTTCATTTGTAAGTTTAGTAGATAATGCGCCATCGATTAATGAGGTTGTTGGTACTAATTTTTGTAAATTTGGCGTTTTTCGAGGAAGGAGTAAAAATAAGGCAATTATTGTCTCGGTAATAGATAATTTAGTTAAAGGTGCATCTGGTCAAGCTGTACAAAATATGAACCTAATGTGCCAAATTGATGAAAAAAGCGGATTAACCCAAATTGCAATGATTCCATAATGTCTACAATTTTTGCGCCGATAACTTCAATTAACCAAGGGGGTGTTTGTGTTATTAGAATATCCGGAGCGCGGTCCTTAGATTGTCTAAATAAATTGGGAATTGATAGAAGCAAAATATTGCCCCAAAAAACAACTTTTCAAAAAATCATTGATCTTAAAAATAAAGAAATAATCGATGAATGCTTGGTAACTTATTTTAAGGAACCACTTAGCTTTACTGGTGAAGATGTTATTGAGATTTCAATTCACGCCTCAAATTATATTTTTCACAAAATTAGTAACATTCTAAGAGATATCGAAGATATAAGGTTTGCTGAAGCTGGGGAGTTTAGTAAAAGAGCTTTTTTTAATAACAAGATTGGCTTAATAGAAGCCGAAGCAATTCCCGACTTAATAGCCAGCGAAACTGAGATGCAACACAAACAGGCAATAAAACAGCTATCAGGAAAAGTAGGCCAAGTTTATGATAATTTACGACTCGATATCATAAATGTTTTAGCTTTGATAAATGCCGCAATTGATTTTCCTGACGACGACTTGCCAGAAGATATTATTAAGAGTGTCAATTCTGACATAGAAAATATAAAAAATATTATAAAAAATATTATAAATGATGGCCGCTTAGGGCAAAAAATAAAAAATGGCTTATCTTTAGCTATAATTGGTGAGCCAAATGTTGGAAAATCAACTTTGATTAACTTTTTGGCCAATAGTGAGATTGCTATTGTTTCAGATATTGCTGGAACCACAAGAGATGTTATTGAGGCTCATCTTGATATTGCAGGAGTTCCTGTAAAAATCGCCGATACCGCTGGAATAAGACATTCAAAAGATAAGATAGAGCAAGAAGGAGTGAGGCGAGCCTTCAAAGAAGCGCGAATTTCTGATATTAAAATATTGGTTTTGGACGCTAAAAATCCAAAAATTTCTGATCAAATAATAGAATTAATCGATAAGGAAACGGTAATTATAGCTAATAAAATTGATGAAATAGATAATTTTAATCAAGAAAGCCTTGATAAATTATCTAAAAATAGTCCACATCTTGCGCCTTTCTTAAAAAATATCATCAAAATATCCTTAAAAAATAAAATAAACTTAGATTTGCTAATATCTAGCATTGAGCAGCAGGTTAAAAATCAAATTCCAAGTCAAAACTCAGCAATAATAACAAAAGAACGTCATCGTGATTGCTTAAAATTGGCATTAAATTATATTGAGGATTTTTCTCTAAATAAGCCAATAGAAATAGCGGCGGAAGATTTAAGGTTGGCGGCCCAAGAAATTGCGCAAATCACTGGCAAAATAGATGTTGAAAATATTTTAGATGTAATATTCTCAAGCTTTTGCATTGGTAAGTAGGATTCCTCAGTTATAATACCAATTATTAAATTTAATAAATTTATTGGTATTATACTATTTCCATAAATTAAGCATCTAATTAGTCCATCCTGAATTACTC
>DDCV01000105.1:0-10449 GCA_002335845.1 Rickettsiales bacterium UBA1997
TTAAAATTTAATCGAATCTTAATAAGACATTTTTGACAAAGATTCTGAAATTAGTGAATAATTGGAATATTATATTTCTGAGATAAATATTTTTCTACGGCTTCTCTTTCTGAATTTTTTAATAATCGATTAAATATTATTATCTCAGAAATTTGACCATTATAATAATTTTGACAATTTTGACCAGTACCAAAAGCGGCACCAATAACAAAAAAATCATTTATTAGATTTATTGAATTAACGCTCGTTCGTGCGCTTGACGATTGCAGTACGCCGTCTACATATAAATTATAATTACTTTCCGAAGTAGCATCGCTCCAAGCCCATGTTGAGATAAAAGGCTGATCATTAAACATCTCATTATACAAGACTGATGCGCCAGCAAATCTAAAGACAGCTTCCTGAGCACCTCCTTGATTTATATCTATCCATAATTTTGAATAAGCTGTAGGATTATTATTTCCAAACCACATCGCGTAAGAATATAAAGATTTTGATCTAGTTTTTCCTATAATAAAAATTGTTGCGGGGCTTGATCCCTGAATATTTGGCGTCTCCTCGCCCACAAAACACTCATTAGAGCC
The DNA here is from genome assembly GCA_002335845.1 of Rickettsiales bacterium UBA1997. The sequence goes on from DDCV01000105.1 coordinate 585, forward strand.
GTTAAAGTCAATGCAGGGCAAGCCATTAAGCAATTCTCAGCATAATCTGGAAGATTACCTGTGCCAAAATTATTTTTTTCAAGGTTTAGTTTCTTAACTTTTGTAGGATTTATATCTCTCCACACACTTAAATCTTGACCGTCACTTAAATTATCTTGATAAAAACTTTTAGATGACGTTGTTTCGTACCAAGTTTCTAAATTTGATATTGAAGAAACAACTGAATTATTAGTAAGAGATGCGGCGCTGACTATTTTAATTTTTTTATAAACACTTGCTCCTTTTACGGCTCCAGTAACGAGCAATCCTATTATCAAAATTACTATTGAAAGCTCGATTAAGGAGAAAGCTTTTTGAAAATTTCTTTTCATTGGGTTTGTGTTTTTGCAGTTAAGATGAGTTGCATATTTCCATTTTTAAAAAATTAAAATATAATTATCCATTGCAATATCCAGCTAATACTATTTCTAAAAATTAAATTCTCTCTTGAGAATTAAAACCACCAATTTTAGTTGTGTCAAGGTCTTTTAAAGACTGTAATTAATATAAAAATCAAAGCATTAAGGTCAATCTAGATGCACAAAAAATTAAAACTCCCAGAGAAAATTTGCCCTATATGCAATTTAGCTTTTAGTTGGCGCAAAAAATGGATAAAAAACTGGAGTGAAGTTAAATATTGCTCTAAGAAATGTGCCAAAAATTCAAAGCAAGAAAAAATATAATAATTAAGCTAATTCTTAATCTCAAATTAAAAAACCATTTCTTAATTACCAAATTTCTATAAGAAACAAAATCGATAATTAAGCTAGATATATACCCCGCCATCATAAATACCAAAGCTAATTTGAGATTTATCAGCAAGCAAATCCAAGCTATAATAGCCATTACATTGCTTAATATCAAAAGCCTGTTACTTATTTTATCCTGTAAAATAGCATAAGAAAAATGCATTCCCGAAATAAAGCTTAGAATAATAGCGGCGTAAGATATAAGAATTATAGATATATCTATTGTAAAAAATTTGTCAGCATCAAAAAAGATAAGATATGTTGATAATATAAATGGCAGACTTCCAGAATAAGTTAATATTTTGGCTAAATATTCTTTTTTCATATTTTTCCTAAGGTTAAATTAATATATTTAGCCTTATTAAGTAAAATTTTATAAAAAATAAACAAAAATCAGTGAGTTCAATAATAGCTATATTAGGAGATCAATTAAATCACAATATATCTTCTCTAAAAAATTGTGACAAAGACAAGGATATAATCTTAATGTGCGAAATATTTGAAGAATGCACGGAGCCGAAGCATCATAAAAAGAAAATAGCATTTATCTTATCATGCATGCGTCACTTTGCTTGCGAGCTACAAAAATCAGGGTTTAATGTTTCTTATGTCAAGCTTGATGACTCTCAAAATAGTCATTCATTTAAGTCGGAAATATTGCGCTTTTCGCAGAAGCTGCAGATCAATAAAGTAAAAATAACTCATCCCGGCGAATATAGAGTTTTGCAATCCCTAAACTCTTTAAAAGAAGAAAATATTGATCTACAAATATTAGAAGATGATCGCTTTTTATGCTCAAAAGATGAATTTCAAAATTTTGCCAAAAGCAAAAAATCTCTTTTAATGGAATCTTTTTACCGCACAATGCGAGTAAAATATAATATTCTAATGGATCATAACAAGCCAATTGGCGGGAGATGGAATTATGATGCGGAAAATAGAAAGCCCCCAAAAAATGGTCTAAAAATTCCAGATCATTATCAAAGCCCGCCAGATGAAATAACAAAATCAGTTATAGATTTGGTTAATAAAAAATTCTTTGATCATTTTGGCGATATAGAGCCATTTTATTTTGCCATTAATAGAAGCCAAGCAATTCAATCTTTTAAACAATTTATCAATGATAGGTTAGAGAATTTTGGCACTTATCAAGATGCAATGATTCAAGATGAGGATTTTATGTTTCACTCTCATCTTGGGTTTTATCTCAATAATGGCCTATTAGAGCCTCTGGAGGTAATTAAATCAGTGGAAGAAGAATATAAAAAAGACCGAATCAGCATCAATGCTGCCGAAGGATTTATTAGGCAAGTTTTAGGTTGGAGAGAATATGTGAGGGGAGTTTATTGGCTTAAAATGCCTGAATATAAAGAGTTAAATTTCTTTGGCGCAAAAAATAAACTGCCCGAATTCTATTGGAGTGGTAACACAAAAATGAATTGCGTCAAACAATGCGTCAGAAGCACCAAACACAATTCTTATGCTCATCATATTCAAAGATTGATGGTTTTAGGAAATTTTGCCCTAATTGCTGGCCTTGATCCCAAGGCGGTTAATGAGTGGTATTTAATTGTCTATGCCGATGCTTATGAATGGGTGGAGCTACCTAATGTTTCGGGAATGGTTTTGTTTGCTGATGGCGGAATTTTGGCAACAAAACCATATGCAGCAAGCGGTTCATATATCAATAAAATGTCTAATTATTGCAAAAACTGCTCTTACTTGGTTAAAGAAAAAAACGGGGCTAATGCCTGTCCTTTCAACTATCTTTATTGGAATTTTTTAATAGAAAATAAGGCAGCTTTAAGTAAAAATCACAGGATGACTATAATTTATCGAGTTTTAGAAAAATTTGATAAAGAAAAAATTAAAAATATTAAAAATGATTCACGAATATTTTTAGAATCCTTAATCTAGCATAATGTAACTTCTAAAGATAGTAATTGGCATAATATAAAGTTTATTGACGTATCTGGGTTTAAAGCATCTCACCAAGCTTTTTCTGCTTAAGAATTGCGCGCGCTTTAGCATATTTATCATCATGCCAAAATGGCAAACAGCCATTACAGCCTTTGCCACAACAGCCATCCATTCCTATTCTTGGAGTTTTGGGGCAAATTTTGCTATCGGCCACTTGCAGCGCAGTGAAATATTTGCTTCTCTTATCGTCATATTTTTGCTCTTTAATATCTCCAGATTCTAATTTGTGAGATAGATTGCGTGACTCAACTTTAAGCTTTTCCGATTCAACATTAGGTTTTTCTTTGCGAATCAAGCTCAATTCAGGAAGTAGATTTTTTAAATCATCTTTAGCAATTAAATGAAACTCAGAAGCATTTATTCTTATTTGCGGCTTAACTCCGGCATGAATTTTTTCACTAACATTGCCACTTTTAGCGCAAGTAAATTTATAAATTCTAAGCAAAATTGGTTGCCTTTGATGAGGTGATAAAAATTCTAAAACATCTCCGCTTACTAACATATTTTTAGCTTCAAAAATTAAGTCATCTCCTTGCCATTCGACAATGCGGCCTGCAAATTCATAAAAAGAAGTTGAACCAGTACTTTCATAATCATGAGCTAGATTTGTTAAGCGTCCATCATGAAATGCTAAAGTGTAGCCACGATTAGCTACAGAATTAATTTCATCCATGTAATCATCGCTTGACCAGCTTTTAGGATCAGCTAAATAATCATCAATTGCTGCACGATAAACTCGAGCCACTGATCCTGCATAAAATTCGGTTTTATTGCGTCCTTCGACCTTAAAAGAATCAATTCCTGCCTTAATATATTGATCTAATTTTGGCAATAAACATAAATCCTTAGAATTTAGAATATAAGAGCCGCTCACATCTTCTTCAAAAGGAAATAGTTGACCTGGACGAATTTCTTCTTCTAAGAAAAAATCAAACAGATCTTTATTATCTTCATTTATTTCTATTTCATGCTCGGTATTATCTTTAAGCTTAATTTTAAGTTTATAACCCCAGCGACAAGAATGGGCGCAACTGCCTTGATTAGCACCTCTTTCTGCCATAAAGTTAGAAAGCAAGCAGCGCCCCGAATAAGTCATACACATTGAGCCATGAACAAATGTTTCAATCTTAATATCTGGACATTGTTTACGAATTTCAGCCAATTCTTGGTAAGAAACTTCACGCGCCATTACCACCAAAGCCGCACCTTGCTTTTGCCAAAAATCAACCGTTAGCCAAGAGCAGACATTGGCCTGAGTTGAAACATGTAATTCTATATCAGGAGCATGTTGTCGACAAAATTGAAAAACTCCAGGATCAGAAACAATAAGGCCGTCGGGCTTAATTTTTTTAGCTGTTTCTAAAAATTCAGGCAGTTTTTCAATGTCTTTATTATGAGAAAATAGATTAAGAGTTAGATAGACTTTTTTATCATGTTTATGAGCATATTTGACGCCCTCAATCACATCTTCTAAGGTAAAAGATGATTTTGTGCGTAGCGACATATCAGGAGTTCCTAGATAAACCGCATCAGCTCCATAAAGAATTGCGGTTTTAAGTCTGACTAAATTACCAGCTGGCAATAAAAGCTCTGGTTTTTTTAAAATTTGTTGTTTGATCATAATGTCTTAGTGAATAATTTTAATGTCCCATTTTTGACTTAAATAACCTTCAATTTTTTTGATCTCGTTTGTTTTTAAGGCTTTTTTAAATATAATAACTTCTCCAATATATCCCCTAAACCACTCTGCAATATATAGCCTTCCTCCCGCATTGTAAAAATCACTAGCTATATCGTTGGTTAAATCATCTCTTTTGGCAATTGTTTGACCTCTATATCTAAGAAATGAAGAATTTTTACTCTGACAGCGGTTACTATATAAGGATTTCCTGGGTAATCTACAGGATTTCCATAAGCATTGATTTGAAACTTACTTTCGACCGAGTGACTGCCAGAGCTGATGGGGGCCAAATTGAAGGTCATATTTGCCGTTGGTCTAAATGAAGTTAGAAATAAAGTAGGGCCGTGCAACCAACTAACAACTTGACCGTTGCTATTATTGTTTGAATTATCAGTTGGTTGTGCCACCAAAAATATTGTTATGCCTTGGGGATGCATCATATCTTTCAAGTTCAATGAACCCCCTATCAATCTATGAGAAGAACCGTTGCTCCCAGCAAAGTTAACTGCTGGCAAATTATTAATAGCTTTTCGCTTGTAAAAAGGCCTACTTCCTACCGTAGCATGAGATACACTCACGCTTACGCCTTCATTTTTGGGCTTGGTATCTCTCCATATACTAATTCTAGAACCGTCCTCTAATTCATCTTGTAAAAAAGCATTTTCATCTAATGCGTTTAGATGCGCTGTTATGCCGCCTATGTTTTTAACATGAAATAAAAGATCTCTATCTGCATTTTGCGCGGTCTGCAATATAACTTTTTGATAAAGTTGGGAGCCTTTTGTAATTCCCGCTATCAATAATCCAATTACTAAGATTGCAATGGAAAGCTCAATCAAAGAAAAGGCTTTTAAGTTCTTTTTTATCATGTTAAAGTACTGTTATGTTTTACCTTCGACGACTCTATTAGCTGGTATTAATAGTTGTTTTTTAGAACAATATTAGCGCCAACTATATAATTTCGATTCTAAATTCTTTTTCAAAGAATATATTTCTCTTTCCTACTAGAATTTAAATAAACTTAAAAAAGACTGAATATAAAAATAGACTTATGATACTTTAAATTCAGCTATTAACCATCTCATAAATTAAATTTTTTAACTCTATGGCGTAGCTACTCTCACAATAACAATGCCAGAACCGCCATTAGCTCCCTGGAAGTGACCAACTTGACCACCGCCACCGCCACCGCCACCTCCGGTATTTGACAAACCCTCTTCTGGATAATCGGTGCCAATATTTGCTCCCTTGCCACCACCACCAATTCCTCCGGCGCCGCCTCTCATCAATCCAGTTCTGCTTGAATAATTAGTATAACCATTAGCACCACCACCGCCGCCACCAGCAAAATAGCCGCCGCCACCTACGCCACTCTCTAAAGCGAATATATCTTCAAAAATATATTCATCACCGCCTACATCAATTTTATTAATTCCTGGACCACCATATCCACCACCAACCCAACCACCGTAGGAACCTCCAGCGCCACCAGCACCACTGCCTCCCCTGCCTTTACTGCTGCTAGTGGGCCCAGAGGCTCCACCTAGACCTTTGATAGCTAAAATATCACTAAAAGACGAGTCTGATCCGCTACCGCCATTTTTATTGCCACCTTTACCAACTTTAACTACATAGCTTTCTTTTGATTTAAGTGAAAATTGCGGAACAAATTCAATAGAGCCAGCGCTACCTCCGGCACCAATATCTCTTCCACCAGCACCGCCACCAGCAACCACTAATATATCAGCTTCAACATCGGCATGAAGCTTGACATCATATTGAGTTTGACCAGCTATTTGGTTAGATGAATCATATCCAAAAGTAAGAACACAATATTCTTTGTTATTTACGGAAATAATAACAGGGCTATAGCCAACATTAGATGAACTAGTAACCTTGGCTTCATCACAAAGTTCTTTGGCGGTGATTTTAACTTTATCAACCCATTGACTACCAACTTGATTAACCACACTAAAGAGACTATTTCCCTTGATTAGGCCGAAAGTAATAATTGCTATCAAGGTTATTGCTATTGCCAATTCCACCACTGAGAATGCTTTTAAGCTCTTTTTTATCATATTAAAGTACTAATTATAATTTTTTACAGTGCCGTTACTGATTTCTAGAATTTGGTGTGATAAAATTTCAATAACTTCCAAATCATGAGAAATTGTGATATATGAAATATCTTGTTTTTCTTGGATATTTAATAAGAGCTGTAAAATCTCATTTTGAGTCTTATAGTCAAGAGCTGATGTTGGCTCATCTAAAATAAGAATTTTTGGATTTAGAATAAGGCAGCGAGCGATGGCTACTCTTTGTCTTTGGCCACCAGAAAGTTGATGCGGATAGCGATCCTTTAAAGATAAATCTAAATTCATCTGCTTTAAAACCTTATCAATCATCTTTTTTTGCTCAAATTCATTGGCAATTTTATGTATTTTTAGACCTTCAGCAATTATATCATAGACTTTAAGACGAGGACTTAAAGAAGAAAAAGGATCTTGAAAAACAATTTGCACTTTTTTTCTAAGTAATTTTTGATTTTTTTGCCAATTATGGTTATCAAAAAACTCAATTTTACCACTAAATTTACATAGGTTCGTTAAAGCTAAAGCTAAAGTTGATTTTCCAGAGCCACTTTGACCAATAATTCCAATATTTTGACCTTTTTTTAAAGAGAAATTGATATTTTTATTAGCTAAAAATTTACCATAAAATACATCCAGACTAGAAACTTGCAAAATATCTGATGAGTCTTGATTGATTTTATTATTTTTTGCACTTATGGGAAATTTTTCATTAAAATTATCGCCGATTAGAATTGTTTTATTGGCTATTTTTTTAACAATATTGAGATTATGAGTAATCAATAATATTGCCAACCCAAGCTCATTTTTTAGCCTGAGCAGTAAATCTAAAATTTCTTGCTGCGTATCATAATCCAGTGCAGTGGTTGGCTCATCGGCAATCAATATTTTAGGATTATTAGCCAGAGCCATAGCAATCATGATTCTTTGCTTTTGTCCTCCTGATAATTGATGCGGATAATCATTAAGGCGGTTTGTAAAATCTTGAAGATCAACCAATTCAAGAATTTCCAAAACTCTATTTTTAATATTTTTTTTTGTTAGCTTGGGTTGATGTATTTTAATAATCTCAGAAATCTGTTTGCCAATTTTATGCAGAGGATTTAGGGCAACATTTGGATCTTGAAAAATCATAGAAATTTCATTACCACGAATTTTGCATATTTTATCCTCAGCTAAATTAAGTAAATTATGATTCTTAAATATTATCTCTCCTGATATTTGAGAATTTTTTAATAGATTCATAATTGCCAAAGCGATGGAGGATTTACCAGAGCCACTTTGACCAATTAGCGCCGTTATTTCATTTTTATTTAAATCAAGATTAAAATTATTAATAATTTTATTATTAAAAAAGGAGATATTGAGATTTTTTATTGATAATAAAGAGTCTGACATTTTTTAAATTTTAAAAACAAAAATATTTTACCAAATAAAGATAGATTTTGGCATTAGTCGCATCTAGAGATTATAAAGCCAATTATACCCGATTTAAATGTTGATAAATTTCTTAAAGATTTATGTGCCATGAATTTGAGATCCAATAAAACTCTACCCAATTTTACCCAAAAAATAACCACCTCTCTTAAGCGCTTTATTATTTGCGGCTAAATATTTTATAAAGTAAGCTAATTATAAAAATTGCTGAAGCTGCACTAACAATTGAAGGACCAGAAGGTGTATCAAATTTAAATGAAGCAAATACCCCAATAATCACCGCAATAATTGCCAAAATTACAGAGATCAAGGCCATGGATTCAGGAGATTTAGCAATTTGCCTTGATGATGCAGCGGGAATTATAAGCATAGATGTTATGAGCAATAGTCCAACCACTCTTATTGAAATAGCAACAAAAACAGCAGTCACTCCCATGAGTAATAATTGCATAGCAAAGGTTTTGATATTTTCAGATTTTGCCAAATCTTCGCTGATTGTCATTAAAATTAGCGACGACCAGTTTATTATTATAGCTGACAAAATAAATGCACCGCCAACATAAATCCATAAAATTTCACTGGGCATAACTGTTAAAATATCGCCAAAAAGATAGCTATGTAAATGAAATTTTATTTCTAATAAACTTATCACTACCATCCCTATTGACAAAGCTGAGTGTGATAAAATTCCTAAAATAGTATCGGTGGCAAGAATTTTTCTTTGCTGCAAAAAAACTAATAATAAAGCAAATGTAAGGCATATAGCCATCACGCCAATATTAGCCCCAACCCCAAACACCAATCCCAAAGCTATTCCAAGTAGCGAGCTATGAGCTAGTGAGTCACCAAAATAAGCCATGTTGCGCCATACTATAAAACAGCCAACTACCCCCGCTACAATAGCAACTCCAATTCCAGCAATCAGAGTATTAATGATTAATGATTCAAACATAATTTAGCGATGTTCATGTTGATGTTGGTGGTTATAGATCGCCATCATTTTAGCCATATCATCGCCAAAAAGAGAAATAAATTCAGGATCTTTAGTAACAATATTTGGCGCTCCAGAGCAGCAAATATGGCCAAATAAGCAAATCACCTTCTTAGTATTTGCCATTACCATATGTAAATCATGCGATACCATGATTATGGTTAATTTACGATTTTGATATATTTTTTGTAGCAATTTATAAAATGATAGCTGGCCAGAAATATCAAGATTTTGCGCTGGCTCATCAAGAACTAGCAATTCGGGATCAATTAATAATCCTCGCGCCAAAAGCACTCTTCTTAATTCTCCACCAGATAAAACATAAAGTGGCTTTTGTAGAATTTCCGTTATTTTAGTTTCTTTTATGGTTTGTAAAAAATAAGAATCTGCTATTTTTTTTCCTAACCTTAAAAATCTTTCAACATTGATTGGCATCGTCAAATCTAGGCTTAGGCTTTGGGGAACGTAACCTATTTTTAGATTTGATCTTTTTTCTATATTGCCGCTATCCACCTTATAAAAGCCCAAAAGACATTTTAATAATGTAGATTTCCCAGCGCCGTTAGGACCAACAATCGTTGTAAAATCTCTTTCTTTGATTGTTAGCGATATATCTTGCAATATAATTTTATTCTGCCGAGTAAAATTGATATTTTTGGCCGAGATTAGAGTCATTAATTTATAAATATTATTTCTTAATATCGCCTGATCTGACTAGTATAATTTTAATTGTCGCACCAATAAAAGCACTATTATTTAAAGCGCTTCCAGCCAAAAAATCTTTACAACTAGTCAAGCTATTAAAGTAAATATTTTTAAGATTAAAATCCAATCAATATTTACTAAATTTTAAATACAGGAATTATCGCGATGCTTCATCCCAGATCCGTCAATAAAA
>DDCV01000105.1:10477-15762 GCA_002335845.1 Rickettsiales bacterium UBA1997
TTTTATTGACGGATCTGGGTTCATTGAGGCGCAAATCAGTTCCTTGATAATGTGGATATCTTCTTTTTGATCAAAACTTTTTCTAAAAATCATTCCCACCTCTCTTGATTTTTTTGGAGAAAAAGGCAGGGTTTTTAAATCGTTACTATTCAAGCATGATAATTTGGGCAGCAAAGCCGCGCCATTATTTATTCTAAGCATATTTTTGACTGTTTCTATATTTGTAGCATAGAAATCGCTAAAGGAATTTTGATGATATATAGAGCAAATTTCTTTGATATTGTCGGACATACAATTTCCTTCTTCTAATAAAATTAACTTTTTTTCCTCCATAATCTTAGGAAAATCATCTTGTGTTAATTTTGAATTTTTGGGAAGAGTTAGAAAAAACTCCTCATCATAGAGCTTTGAATAATTTGTCTTATCATCTATTAAATTATCAAAATATGTTAAAATACCAATATCAACTGCCCCTTCTTTTAATTTCTTGATTATATCATCAGTTTTTAACTCCAAAAAATAGAATTTAATATTAGGCAATTCTTGATGAAGCCTATCCACAATCAGCGGTAGTAAATATGGACAAATTGTGGGAATGAGAGCTATTTTTAGACTTATCTCAAGATTATTAATATTTTTAATTTTTGAGTAAGAGTTAATTATAGATTTAGCATATTTTATCACTTTCTCACCTTGAGAAGTGGTGATGGTGCTTTTTTTATCTCTTTCAAAAATATTAAAGCCGATCTGTTCTTCGATTTTTTTTATTTGCTGACTAAGTGCTGGCTGAGAAATAAAGCATTTTTTTGAAGCCTTACTAAAGCTTTTTAAATCGTCAATAGCGATTAAATATTCAAAATCTCTAATATTCACTATAGGTAATGATTATGATTAATATAATTACAATATATTATACTTATAAATAAATTTCTTCAGATTTAGTTACATGATCAATTGATCATAATTTTTATAACTTAAATTAAGAAACTAACTATGTTAACTATTGGAGATAAGTTTCCAGCTTTCAACTTAAAAGCTGTAAAGGCAGGTAAATATCCTGAAAGCCCTAATGATGCTTTTATTGATATTGCCAATGATACAAATAAAGGTAAATGGCAAGTAATTTTCTTTTATCCAAAAGATTTTACATTTGTTTGTCCAACTGAAATCGCAGCCTTTGGCAAATTGAATGAAGATTTCATTGATAGAGATACTGTTTTGATGACAGGAAGCACAGATAGCGAATTTGTTCACTTGGCTTGGAAGAGAGATAATGAAGAATTATCAGAGCTTCCAATTCCAATGCTTGCCGATGTTGGTGGTAAATTATCATCCGCTTTGGGAATCTTAAATAAAGATGAGGCGGTAGCAAATCGCGCCACATTTATTATTGATCCAGATGGAATCATTAGATTTGTATCAGTAACCGATCTTAATGTCGGACGCAATCCTGATGAAGTTTTAAGAGTTTTAGACGCTCTTCAAACTGATGAATTATGTCCATGCAATTGGAAAAAAGGCGAAGATACTATTAATGTTTAAAGTGCAAAGCAAAAATATTCGAAACCCGCGGGCTTGCAAATCAAGCAAGCCCAAAATTATTAATTAAATAAAAAGGTGATAAAATGACAAAAAACATAGAATTTAAAGATTATGCCAAGGATATAAAATTGAACTTATCTTCAATATTAAAAACAAATCCTGAATCTTCACTAGCAGAAAATCAAATTTTAGCAATTGCTTTATCTTGCGCTTATACTACCAAAAATTCCGATGTGGTAGAGTTTGTTTTAGGGCAAGCAGAAGGCAAAATTAGCGAGGAAGAAATAAATGCTGCAAAAGCAGCCTCAACAATTATGGCAATGAATAATATCTATTATCGCTTTACTCATTTAGTCAGCGATAAAGATTATCTAAAAATGCCAGCAAAGCTTCGCATGAATATCATTGGAAACCCAGGGGTAGATAAAATTGATTTTGAGCTATATTCTTTAGCGGTATCGGCTATTAATGGTTGCGGATTATGTATTGATTCTCATGTTAAGCAATTAATTAATTCTAATATTGATAAATCAACAATCGCTCATACAATTAGAATTTCATCAGTAATTAACGCAACAGCGCAAGTCCTATTTATTAACTAAAATATTAAGTAATGAAAATAAATAATTTTTTCACAGTAACTGCATTGGTAAGTGTAGTTTCATTATCACTGATTCCAAATACAGCAATAAGTCAAAATCTAGGAATGGGAAAAACTCCAGTTAATCAAGCCAAATCAAATCAATTTTGGTGGCCTGATCAGTTGGATCTTTCCTCTCTTCGTGATCACGATAAGGCGTCTAATCCTCATGGTAGACACTTTGATTATGCTAAAGAGTTTAAAAAGCTGGATTTGGATGCTGTGAAAAAAGATTTAAATGCAGTTTTAACAACATCTCAAGATTGGTGGCCGGCAGATTTTGGTAATTATGGTCCATTTTTTATCCGCCTATCGTGGCATAGCGCTGGCACTTACAGAACTCTTGATGGTAGAGGTGGTGGAGATGGTGGACAAATGCGTTTCAATCCGCTAAATAGTTGGCCAGATAATGGCAATTTAGACAAGGCTCGTCGCCTACTTTGGCCAATTAAACAAAAATATGGTAAAAACCTATCTTGGGCTGATTTAATGATTCTTGCTGGCACTGTTGCTTTAGAAAATATGGGATTTGAAACCTATGGTTTTGCTGGAGGAAGAGCTGATGATTGGGAGCCAGATTTGGTTTATTGGGGGCCAGAGATCAAAATGCTTGCTAGTGATCGCAAAGAAAAGGATGGAAAATTACAGCGTCCATTGGGAGCAACTCACATGGGATTAATTTATGTAAATCCAGAAGGGCCAATGGGAGTTCCAGATCCAGAGGGTTCGGCAAAAAATATTCGCGTAGCATTTGATCGCATGGCTATGAATGACGAAGAAACGGTAGCCCTAATTGCTGGTGGCCATACTTTTGGCAAGATGCATGGTGCCAGAAAAGCATCTTGCGTTGGCAAAGAACCTGCAGCTGCTGCAATTGAAGAGCAGGGCTTAGGTTGGAAAAATAAATGTGGCAAAGGTCATTCTGAAGATACAGTTACTAGCGGGCTGGAAGGTGCTTGGACACAAGCTCCAACAAAATGGACAACATTATATTTGGAAAATCTTCTTAATTTAGATTGGAAATTAACCAAGAGTCCCGCAGGAGCTCATCAATGGATTCCGGTTAATGAATCAATGCATAAAACCGCTCCTGATGCTCATATAAAAGGAAAATTTAATCCTCCCGTCATGACAACGGCTGATTTGGCATTAAAGTTTGATCCCGAATATAAAAAGATTGCTCAACGCTTTCTTGATAATCCGGACGAATATCAAAAATCATTTGCTAAAGCTTGGTATAAATTAACCCATCGCGACATGGGTCCATCAGTTCGCTACTTAGGTAAATATGTTCCAAATGAAGAACTTATTTGGCAAGATCCAATTCCGTCACCTGATTATAAATTAATCAGTAGTTATGATCAAAAAGAGTTAAAGAAAAAAATTCTTAACTCTGGTTTAACAATATCTGAATTAGTTGAAACCGCATGGGCTTCTGCTTCTACTTTTCGTGCTTCAGATATGAGAGGTGGCGCAAACGGTGCTAGAATTGCATTATTGCCGCAAAAAAATTGGGAAGTTAATAATCCTAAGCAATTATCGAAAGTTATAGATAAGCTAAGGGAGATTCAAAAAGATTTTAATCAATCTTTTATAAATGAAAAAATTACCAATCAAAAAGTTTCATTGGCAGATCTAATTGTTCTGGGAGGAAGTGCTGCAATAGAAAAAGCCGCTCAGGATGCGGATATTGATATTGAAGTTCCGTTTAAGCCAGGAAGAGTGGATGCAAGTCAAGAGCAAACAGATATAAAATCTTTTGCACTGCTTGAGCCAAAGGCTGATGCATTTCGTAATTATTTTAACAAAGAGGAAGGCTATCTTTCTCCAGCCAAGATGTTGGTGGACAAGGCAGATCAGCTCAATCTTACCGTTCCTGAAATGACTGCTCTTATTGGAGGTATGCGAGTACTTAATACTAATGCAAACAATAGTAAGTATGGCGTATTAACAAGCAGCCCAGGTAAGCTCAGCAATGATTTCTTTGTTAACTTACTAGATATGTCTACCAAATGGCGCAAAAGTAGGGTTGACGGATTATATGAAGGTATAAACCGTAAAACAGGAGAGGTAGAATATATGGCAACTCCGGTAGATTTAATTTTTGGATCTAATGCAGAGCTTAGAGCTGTGGCGGAAATCTATGCCTTTGATGATTCAAAAGAAAAATTTGTTAAGGATTTTGTCAAAGCCTGGGTTAAAGTTATGAGACTCGATCGCTTTGATTTAAGCAAATGTTCCAAATAGATTTATGCCCAATCCCATCTTTTTGTATAAAATTAAAGATGGGATGTCGGCATTAATTATCTTGGAATAATCTAGGATTATAAAAGTAAATGAATGAATAATTTAGCAAAGAATATACAAAAAATTTTAATTTTTATAACAATATCTATCTTGCCAAATTTTGCATTTGCCAAAAATCATGAAATACAAATGCTTGCCAATTACAATGGGGAAGCTATGGTTTTTAATCCAAGTCTTATAAAGATAAATCTGGGGGATGTGGTAACGTTTATTCCAACAGATTTTGACCATAATTCACAATCAATTTTTTTGCCAAAGGGGTCTAAAAAATGGCAGGGAAGGGACAATGAAGAAATAGCTATCTCTTTTGATCAAGAAGGAATATATATTTATGAATGCTCTAATCACCATATAATGGCTATGGTTGGAATTATTCAGGTTGGAGAATCTCATAATCTAGATGAAGCAAAAAAATTTGCTCTGAATTATAAAAAAACATTGGTGATGAATAAGGATAGATTGGATAAATATTTTGAAAAAATTACTTACCATCCTTAATCCTAAAAACGGCACTAGAAACAATAATTCTTGCCTAAACCCTTATCCCATCTATTCTTAACAGCATTTTGTCATTTCACCATTTGGTGAACCATAAAACAAGCATAAGAATCAGGCATGAGTAAAGAATTGTCAGAAGTTTTTAACCCAGATCCGTCAATAAAAAGCTAATTTATTCTGCCATCTCATATTCCATAAGCACTGGTAAAAAATATTCATGCACCATTTAGGTGCACTAGAATTTTTTTACCAGTACTTATGAAACATGACTATAGCAGCCTAAATTAGCTTTTTATTG
>DDCV01000173.1:0-7069 GCA_002335845.1 Rickettsiales bacterium UBA1997
TGCTAACAGCAAATGGCAGAGTAAGAAGAGGTGAAGTTTATAAAAGTTATGAAAGCAGAATAAAAAATCTAATCAAATGAACTTAGCTAACGACACAAAAAATCAGCATTACATTTCACAAGTTGAGCAGCGGCTTAATACGGCAAACCCAAATGCAGAACCAAAAAATCAAAAGATATATTCCTTTTCTATTTTGGATAGAGAAAATCATTCAATTATCCAAAAGCAAGAATGCAAGATAGAAAATAACCTGTGTTTTGATGAACTATTCAGTTTTGATATTATTGATAAAAAAAAGAGAAAAAATTTTGAAGACTACTTTGGACAATATGAGTCTGGCATTGAAAGCGATACAGAAAATCTTTTAATAAAGATTGGCTCTAAAAACATAGATTTAAAAATAGATTTAAAATCTGAAATCCTAAATCTATTTATTTCAAAATTTATTAATTTTATTAGGAATCCATTCTCAGTTAAAAAAATACTCAATACATTTGAGTATGGATTAAAGTTTCACCCTTTAAATGAGCTCTTTCGAGAAGATTGGGAGAAAATTATTAATAATAAAACTAAACATCAAGAATATTTGTGTAAAGAATTTAGTATCTCGGAGCAAGATTATAAAAAGTGGCTACATATAATTTTTATGTTTTTCAGTAGATTTGAAGATGAAGAAACGCCAAGCCTTTTAGAGTTACTGATTAAGGAAATATATGAAAATAAAAATACACAACCTTCAGTTTGTATATTTACTTATGATGATGCCTTTTGCCTTCTTTCAGACCGCGGCTATACAATACCTATTGGAGATAATAGCGTAACATCTTTTGATTTTAATCTTTGTTCTAAGGCTTTTATAAGATATATTTTTGTAAATAAAAATAAGTTAATTGAAGATGTTACTAAAAATATCTGCAATAACGCCACTAATAACTACCTAAATACAGAAAACCAGATTCAAGTTTATCATATAAAAAATGATTTAGAGGTCTTGTCTGCTTACAATAAAAATACTATATATCAGTGTCATAATAATGTTTACTGTGCAACCGTTGATATAAAAAAAATCTTAATCAATGATAATTAAAAATTTATTCCTTCATAAAACCAAATATCAGGTGCTGATAAAATTTATAGCGCTATTGGTTATATTTGTTGGTTATTTTATTTATCTGGGATCTAAGTTTGATCCGATCACCGGATCTTCTTTGTTTTTACTAACATGGAGCTTTTTTGTATTATGCACCCCCATTGCAGATGCTGGATTCTTGATAGATTTTCCAATGCGCTTAATATTTGGAATTAGAATGCTTACATCAGAAATATTTGTATGGATAACGGCAATAACCATAAATATATTAACTCTCACAATAGCTCCTGATAATTATGATAAAATATTTTTAACAACACTTTTAAAAAAGATAATTACCACACCTTACCCATACTGGGCAATAATTATTCTTTCAGCAACGGGAGGCCTTTTATCTATTAGATTTGGAGACGAATTAATGGATGTAGCAACTCACAAAGAAAGAACTTTGCATCACAAGCATAGCTTTAAGCAGGAAATATTAATGTTTATTGGAATATTTACCTTAATATTTTTTGGTTATCACCATTTATTGGAGTCTCTAAAAATTTCTTTATAAGAAATTATAATCAGCGATATGATAGTTTTATTTGATAGCAATAGTTATGATAAATTAATTGAGTTGCCAACAGAAGGTTTGGAGCAAGTCCTTGGCAAGGTTAGTAAAGTTATACTGCCGCAAGCCGTAAGAAAGCAGCTAGATATTATGGTTGGACGTGAAGATAAAATAAAAAAACTATCTAAAATTAATCAAATAATTTTTAAATTTGATGAAGAAAATAAGATAGAAAATGTCAGTGGCATGTTTGGGTTTGTGAGTTATGAAGATGTAGAAAATGGGGAAATAAAAAAAGATACAAAGACGCAGCGAAAATATTATTCTGTGACTGGTTTTTCTAATTACCAAGATGTGAAAGGCAACAGTAAGTCTTTAGGAATTCTCACGTATGAAAAAAGTGATTATTTTGAGTCGCTACCAAGCGGAATGAAGAATGCTGATAAGGAGATTGCTCTTACTGCAAAACAAGAAAAAGCAATTATGATTACGGATGACGGTGGTTTTGTAAAAGGATTAAACAATATAAATCAGGACGTTTTAGTTTTTAAAGATTTTCTAAAAAGAATAAACTTAGTTACCTTAAGCTAATCTTAAGATTGGATATTTTAAACTTAAAATTATTATAAAATTAATTATGAGTAATTATGTCCAATTTCTTTCAAGAATTAGTAGATCAAACAAAAGAAGAGCGAAGCAGTTTATACTCGGTTCCTCAAATTCAAGATGGTATTAAGGGCAATATTACCCTTGAAACCTACATTGCTTATCTCACAGAAGCTTACCATCATGTAAAACATACAACCCCATTGCTTATGGCAGTTGGCTCAAGAATTCCTTTCGATAAAGAATGGGCTAGAAATGCAATTGCTGAATATATCGAAGAAGAGTTGGGTCATCAAGAGTGGATATTAAATGACATTAGAAATAGCGGCGGAGATTCTGGGGTCGTTAAAAATGGCAAGCCAAAAATAGCAACTGAGTTAATGATCTCTTATGCTTACGACTCAGTTATGAGAAAAAATCCGCTTAGCTTTTTTGGCATGGTTTTTGTGCTTGAAGGAACAAGTACCCAGCTTGCAACACAAGGTGGTCAAGCAATTATGTCAAAGCTTGGGCTGAGCAAAAATTGCTTTTCTTATCTATTTTCACACGGCTCTTTAGACATAAAGCACATGGAATTCTTTGAAAAGCTGATGGACAAAATCACCGATAAAAAAGATCAAGAAGATATTATTCACATGGCAAAAATTATGTTTAGACTGTTTGCCAATGTTTTTAGATCTATTCCCCATGACAAAATGACTAATCCAGAATAATAAATTTTATGAAAAATTTAGAAAATAAAAAAATTATTATAACTGGAGCAAATGGCGGAATTGGAAGTCTGGTAGCTAAGTTCTTAGCCAAAGAAAAAGCCAATTTAATTTTAATATCTTCAAATGAATCTGGTTTACAGAAGGTTTGTAATGAAATAAAGATTTCAGGCGGTCTGGCAGATTATATAAAGGCCGATTTTTCTTCTATAGAAGGCATTAAAGAGGCGGCGGAAATCATATCTGAAATAGATAATATTGATATGATTATTCATCTAGCTGGGATTATGAGCTTTGACTCTTTGGGACTACAAAAACAGAAAAATATTGAGTTATTATACAATGTTAATTTATTAGCTCCAATTATTCTAACCAAAGCTATTTTACCAGAAATGATAAAGAATAAATCTGGTCATATTGTTAATATTGGCTCTATTTTTGGCTCAATTGCTTTTCCATATTTTTCTACATATTCTTCAAGTAAAGCGGGCATAAGAAGTTTTAGTGAGGCAATGCAAAGAGAGTTAGATTCAACAGGAGTGAAAGTCTCGTACATTGCTCCAAGAGCTGTTAAAACCAATATGAATGGCGGTAAAATTGCCAATTATTTAAAAATAACCAAAACAAATGTAGATGAAGCGGAGAATGTAGCAAAAAAAATTATAAAAACTATTAAGCAGGAAAAGAAATGCACCTATTTTGGCTTTCCTGAATCCTTATTTGTTAGGCTAAACTATCTTTTTCCATCTCTTATTGGTAATGGCTTAAAAAAACAAACAGCAATTGCTAAAGAAATTTTAATGAATGATTAACCTTTAAATTAACTTAAATTATGCAAATAAAAACATTAACTAAATCGCTAATTATCTTAGTCTTTACATCCAATATTGCTTTTGCACAAATTCCAAAGGAATTAGATTCTGGTATAAAGCAAATTCAAAAAGATTGGGCAATTTCCAAATATAAATCAAAAGATAAGAGTGAAAAAATTGATGGATATAGGGAGTGCGCCAGTAAAGCTGAAAAGCTAGTCAAATCTTATCCAAATAATGCTGAAGGTCTTATTTGGCAAGGAATATGCCTATCATCAGAAGCGGAGCTTACCAAATTATCTGCTCTTGGAAAAGTTAAAAAAGCAAAACAATTATTTGAAAAAGCAGCCAAGATTGATGATAAAGCTTTGGATGGATCTGCCTATACTAATCTAGCTGTTCTACATCACAGAGTTCCTGGATGGCCAATTGGCTTTGGTGATAAGGAAGAGGCTGAAAAATACTTTCGACAAGTTTTAGTAATTTCTCCAAATAATATTGACGCTAACTACTTCTATGCTTTGTTTTTGGAAGGAGAAAAAGATAATATGGAATTAGCATTAAAACATTTAGAAATTGCCTCTAAAGCTCCCAGCAGAAATCGTCCTTTGGCAGATTCAAAAAGAAAGACAGAAATTGCCAAAAAAATTGCGGAATTTAAAAATAAATAATAATGTCAGCAAAAAAAGTTCAGGGCCTTATAAATCAATATCGTAAATCATTTTTGGTAATAAATATTGCAATATTTTCTTATTTGTGGTTTTTTACTAAAGGCTTTCCAGTGATCCCAGAGCCTTATTTTGACCTAATTGAAGGCTTTGCTGTTATTATAATGTTTATTGGGGTTCTTGGTAGGGTATTTTCCTCATTAACTATAGGTGGCAAAAAAAATCAACAAGTAATCGATACAGAAATTTACTCCGTAGTTCGCCATCCGCTTTATTTCTTTTCTTTTTTAATGACTTTAGGAGCTTCGTTATTAATAGGAAGATTGGATCTTATAATTTATATGATATTTATTTTTATTATTTGTTTTTTTCCAATGATGATAAACGAGCAAAAATTCTTGGAAAGAAAATTTGGCGATGAGTACATAAAATACAAAAACAAAACGCCATTTTTTATACCCAACTTTTCTTTATATAAAGCAAGAGATGAAATATTATTTAATCATAGGCTGGTAACTAAAACAATATTTGATGCGTTTTTTGGATTACTAATTATACCAACAATTGAAATTATTGAATTTATAAAAACTATTTTGAGCTAACAATGCGCATTTTATTGGTTGAAGACGATATAATGATTGGGCAAACAGTTAAAGAGGCTTGTCGAGCAAGAGCATTATGTTGTTGACCTAGTAACCGATGCTGCGATGTGCGAAGCAGCAATTGCTACAACAAAGTTTGATCTAATGTTGCTAGATATTAATTTGCCTGATAAGTCAGGTATTGAGATACTCAAGAATATTAGAAACAGTAAAAACAATATTCCTATTCTGATTCTAACTGCCAGAGACTCTATTAACCAAAAGATAGAAGGTTTAAACAATGGCGCTGATGATTATTTGGTAAAGCCTTTTGATTTAGAGGAGCTATTGGCAAGAATTAATGCCTTAGCCAGAAGAAGTAAGGGAATTTCAAATCCCACAATAATTTATGCAGAGCTAGAATTGAACCCTTTAACTCATAAATTTACAAATAATAAAGTTGAAATTGACCTATCCCCAAAAGAATTTGCCATCATGAAATCTCTAATGGAAAATATTGGTAAAGTAATCTCTAAAGATTATTTGGAAAATATTCTATATAGCTGGGATGATTCAGTCGAAAGCAATACTGTTGAGGTTCATATTCATCATTTAAGAAAGAAAATTAATAGAAATATTATTAAAACTATCAGAGGAATTGGATATATAATAGAAGAGGGAAATGTTTAAAAACTCAATAAAAATCCATCTATTTACCTCGCTCTCCCTCCTTATTTCTGCAACTTTATTAATTATAGCAACAATAGGCTTCGTTATCACAAAACATGAAGCCAAAGAGGTGTTTGATTCTAATTTAGTCAGAACATCTAAACTTTTGCTAAGCCTTACAAAGCATGAAGTTATTGAGCATGAAACAAATGATAATTTTATTATTGATCTTGGCTTATCTGAGGAAAGAGAGTTTCATAGATATGAATATAAAGCTCATTTTCAAATATGGAAAGAGGATTACATGATCTACAATTCATCACCAGATATTGTTGTTGATAAGCCAAATGACGAGGGTTTCAGAAATCTGGTAGTTGACACTAAAAGTTGGAGGAGTTTTGTTATTCATGATAAGGAGTCTGATGTAACCATAGAGGTAATGGAAAGTAAGGATGTCAGAGGTGATTTAATTCAAAAAATATTACTCACCCTGCTTCTTCCATTAATAATTTCCTTTATACCACTATTATTAATAATTCACTTAGTAGTAAATAAAGGCTTGGTAAAGCTAACGACTTTATCCAAAGAAATAAAAGATGTTTCACCACTCCTTTTAACCCCATTTGAAAAAAATGAAAATCTACCAACGGAAGTTAGACCACTTGTTGATTCCCTAAATTTCCTATTGGCAAAATTAGAAGAATCCATGAATAAAGAGCGTAAATTTATTGACTACGCATCTCACGAGCTACGCACTCCGCTTACTGTAATTAAAACAAAAACCCAATTTTTAATTAAGAAACATAAAGACGATATTAAGTTGCAAAATGATTTAGAAAATTTACTTGCAGCAGTAGATAGAATAATAAATTTATCCAATCAGCTTTTG
This sequence comes from Rickettsiales bacterium UBA1997, assembly GCA_002335845.1. Next base: position 6,582 of record DDCV01000173.1, read on the forward strand.
ATCTTATCTAGAATTGACACGGAAAACAAAATAGTTGAAAAAGAAAGGTTAAATTTAAGTGCCTTAATCAGCAAAATCGTAGCAAATTTTTACCAAACATCAAAAAATAAAAACATAAACATCAAAGCAAAAATTGAGGATAATTGCTTTATATTTGCCAATAAATTTCATATTGAGATAATGCTGAATAATCTTTTTGACAATGCTTTGAAATACAGCCCAAGCAAAGAAAATATAGAAGTTAGCCTTAAATATAAATCTAATAATATCACTTTTATCATAACCAACAAAGGAGATGCTCTTTCCGCTGATGATCAGCAAAGAATTTTTGAAAGATTTTATAGATCAAAAAATAATAATGAAAATGGCTCCGGCCTTGGACTTTCGATCGTAAAGAAAATATTAGATTTGCATGAGGCAAAAATTGATATTTCGTCAAAAAATAACAGCAATTCTTTTGTTATTATTTTTAACCCAGATCCGTCAAT
>DDCV01000173.1:7186-7827 GCA_002335845.1 Rickettsiales bacterium UBA1997
ATTGACGGATCTGGGTTTAAATTTACAAAAATTTAGGGTCTAGACAACTTTAGTTGATTTAAAAATCGATTAAAGCCATGTTTTACCTATGCAAAATCAATATATAAAACGTTCCCATATTTCGGAGAAGAAATTCAAAGAAATTATCAAGTATTTTTCTTATGATGAGACGTCTAATAAAACGGCGATTTATACAGGAATTAGCAGAAATACGGCATTGTTAATTTAAAGATGGGAAATGGTATAAGTGCATCAATAATGGGGAGGGGCTAGTAGCGCAAGAAAGATGAGTTGTCATGGTTCTGGTAAAAGCTCGCAAAAATCATCAAAAATCTGTTCGCACATCCACTTGAAAAAGTTCGTTACAAAACCCACGAAGCCATCATTTACCGATGCCCACCTTTTTTGAAAAAGGACGACCTAAGCGGAGACGGATAGAATTTTTGCCCCGATTTTAGCAATTTTTATGAATTTTTGGAGAGAGGAAAGGGCGACTGAAACGGAAATTGAAACTAGCTAAGTACCGCTATTACTGGACTTGCGAGGCTTAATGAAAATTGGAAAAAGTGAGCGTAGATTGAGTTTGTAGTAGTATTCTTGGCGGTGTGCAAAGCACACTTTGCGAACCATTATCCTAATTT
>DDCV01000161.1:0-10774 GCA_002335845.1 Rickettsiales bacterium UBA1997
CACGGGGTTTTGGACACTCCCTACGAAATCAAGAAACCTCTAACAAAAGAGGTCTCTAAGTATCATAATGCCAATTCCAATCTTTAAGCTATTCAATGCTTTTCAGCTTTAGATGAATCACATTACTGCCAGGCCTTAACTCAGACATTAATTGATTTCTTAGTTCAACAGTATGATTGCTTATTTTTTCAAGTAACTCAAGTACCAATGAGGCGTCTTGAGGTATATTATTTAAGAATTGAGATTCTTTTTGAATGTCTATACTCATAAAAACTACCTTTTTAAAGTTATTATTAATTTAATTAACGCTTTTATTTGCGATAATTCCATTATAGCACATTTTGGTAATTTTGTCCAAAACACCAGTAAACCTTTATACATAAGGCTTGATGGCTTTTTAATAAGGATTTTAGTTAAAATCAATTAAAAAATTTTTATCAAAAATATGATAAAGCCTTTTCTCAAGCCTTATAATCAATATTACTCAGGATTTTTGTCGTAATTCATCTTGCTTTTCAGCATGCTTAATCGCTTTAGCAAATCTTGAAAAAGCAAATAAATAGCTGTAAATCAGACCCTTAAAACCATATATAAAATAACGCCGCACAAAATAAGCTTTAATAAAGGCGAAGGATGGGATGAGTAATATTTTTAAATGCGATATTTTCTTATTCTTGTCAATGCTATCTTTAGCTTGCATTTCAGAATAATAATTAATTTTTTCAATCCAATGTTGATAAGATCTAAAAGATTGATGGTGAATGATATTTTTAAGTTGGCCGATTTTTGATGCAGAATCATCATTCATCACTACAGAATCATGAACCGAGCTATTTCTAAAGCCGCCGTGATTTTTATTATACAATCTTAATTGATTATAATAATAAGCCCATTTTTTTGGTTTTTTTTCAAAACGAAATTTATTAACTATCTTTACGCGATAACCACAAAAATTATTGATATTATTGCTTTTCTTAAGTTTTAAAATTTCTTGCGCTAATTGCTGTGATAACTCCTCATCAGCGTCGATATTTAAAATCCAGTCATTTTTGCAAGCATTTTCTCCAAATATTTTTTGCTGACCAAATCCTTGCCATTTATTAAAAATAACTTTAGCTCCACAGCTCTCAGCAATTTTTTTCGTATCATCTTCACTTCCCGAATCAATCACCAAAATCTCATCAGCAAAATCTTTAATTGATTGCAAAACTGGAAAAATCCTGTCAGATTCGTTCTTAGTGATAAGAAAAACTGAGATTTTAATCATAATAAAACATGAAAAGTGTTGAATAAAATAAAAAAGTTAAGAAAAAGATTAACTATACCGCTTTTCCAATCTTAAATAATATTTTTTAATTTAAAAAATAATCAAACAATGAAAAAGAAACCTCTAATAATTGCCGGATCGATAATTTTTGCTTTTATTTTTGCTCTTGTTGTAGTCAATAATTACAAAACTAAAACATCTTTCAAATATGACAATATGTCGGCTCAAGAATTAAAGCCACAAAAAAATACACAAGATGCAATACAAAAAGAAGTTATAAAGGAAGCAAAAAAGGCAAATATTGCAGATCAAGAAGCAATCAATGATAAAGCTCAGGGCGGCATTCAAGGAGAATTGCTCAAGGAATCTTCTAAAGATATTGTTTTGGGCAATAAAAACGCCCCAATTACTATTATTGAATATGCCTCTTTATCTTGTCCACATTGCGCTTATTTTGCTCGCGATGCTTTTCCTCAACTAAAAAACGAATATATTGATAAAGGACTGGTAAAATTTATCTTTCGCGACTTTCCACTAAATCAACATGCTCTAACCGCTGGCATAATCGCTAAATGTCACGCTAGAAACAACCCTTCATCACTATCTGATAAATATTATAATTTTCTAAAAATTCTTTTTAAATCTCAAGATTCCTGGGCTTTCGACAAAAATTTTGTTAAAAAACTAGAAATTGTTGCTAAAATGGACGGCATAACTCAAGAGCAATTTAAGGCCTGCTTAGATAAAAAAGAAATTTCTGATGAGATTTTAAAAGGGCGCATGAAAGCATCAAAAGAGCTGGAAATTAAATCAACTCCAACATTTTTTATTAATGGCGTTACATCTTCTGGCTATACCGATTATATTAAAATAAAAAATATTATTGAAACTGAACTTAGCAAAACCAAATAAAATGACTGATAGCAAGATTGAGATTAAAAATTTAGTCAAAAACTTTGGTGATAAGGAAGTTTTAAAGAATATTAACCTTGATATAAAAAAAGGTGAATCGGTAGTTATTTTGGGTGGCTCTGGTAGTGGAAAATCTGTTTTGATAAAAACCATATCAACATTGATGACGCCAACTTCAGGTAGTATAAAAATTGATGGTCAAGAAATTACCAATCAAAGCCAAAAAGACCATGATTTATTGATGGAGAAAATTGGCTTTTTATTTCAAGGCGGCGCTTTGTTCGACTCTCTTGCTATCTGGGAAAATGTAGCTTTTCGCCTACTCTATCAAAAAAAAATGTCCAAAGAAGAGGCGCGAGAAATTGCTATTTCTAAACTAAAATCGGTTGGACTATCAAAAAAAACTGCCGATCTCTACCCTTCCGAACTTTCTGGTGGTATGCAAAAAAGAGCTTCTTTAGCTAGAGCCATTGCTATTAATCCAGAAATAATGTTTTTTGATGAGCCAACAACAGGACTTGATCCAATAATGGCTGATGTAATTAATGACATTATAATTTCAACATCCAAAGAATTAGGAGCAACTAGCATTACCATAACTCACGACATGGCTTCAGCCAAAAAAATTGCCGATAAGGTGGCTATGCTTTATCATGGTGAAATTATCTGGTTTGGCGATGTTAAAGATATGTACTCCTCAAATAATCCATTTCTTGACCAATTCATAAATGGCAAAGCTAATGGCCCAATAAAATTTACAACATAATGAGACATGGTAAAGCAAAGGCAGCATTTTCTTTAATTGAACTATCAATAGTTATTTTGATAATAGGATTATTGATTCAGGGAGTTATCAAAGGTAGGGATCTTTTAAACAAGATGGAGCTAACGGCGGCGCGCAATATTACAACAAACTCTCCAATTCATCGCACTAAAGATCTTCTTTTCTGGTACGAAACAACTTCACAAGATGCTTTCTTAGAAGATGATATAGTTGATGATAATTTAATAGAAAATTGGAATGATAATAAGCTAGCTACAGATACCCAATACAATCTAACTCAATCTTCAACAGCAAGGCAACCTAGCTATGTTAAAAACGGCATTAATGGATTACCATCTCTTGATTTTCTTGGTATTTATAACGCAAATTCCAATAATGATTGCATGAAGTCAGCTATAGGTGGTCAGATTATATTGAATGAAAGCCATACATTGTTTTTTGTTGGAAAAAAGAATGATCTTGATAATAGCCATTTGCTAAAATTCGCTATACCCTCAGGTGGAGCAGCTCAATCTATAGCATATGTCGGTAGTAGCAATGATTTTTCATTTGTCTATAGACACAATTCTTCTAGCAGTGGCGGTGAATTCATAGCAGGCAATGTATCCAATAATACTGTCGATAAACCTTACATATTAAGATCTGTTAGAAATCATGATCAACAAACTATAGAAGCTTGGCTTAATGACTCTAAGATTCTTGACACCTCAACTACTAACCTTAATGATTACAATGTTAGTGGCTTTGAGTTTACTGTTGGATCAAATAGCTGTACAAACACTCCGACTCGCAGCTATGATGGAACTATATCAGAAATAATTGGTTTCAACAGATCCCTAAAAAAAGGCGAGATTAAGGCAATTGAAGATTATTTAAGTCAAAAATATGATATTAAAGTTAGATAAAACTACTTTGGGTAAAAAACGAAGACATGTATATAATCGGGCTTTTTCTTTGATAGAGATATCTGTGGTTTTATTGATAGTTGGTCTTTTGGTGGCAATGATATCTGGCACTACAACTTTTATTAATAAAACCAAGCTGGTTAAAGCAGTTACCTTAACCAAAAACGCCCCCGTTTTAGATATTAATGATTTGGTTTTTTGGTATGAGCCAGTTTTGCAGAGTAGTTTTGACGAAGGTGTAAAAGATGGTGATCTTGTTGTGAATTGGTATGATCAAAATTCTAAATCATATGACAAAATCAACTTAACACAGCCCACCTCTACGCGCCAGCCGAAATATGTCAAAGACGGCATTAACGGCTTGCCAACTGTTGAATTTTATCATAATAATCAAAACAATTGCATTCAATCACCTCCGCTATCTTTATTCATTCGCGAAAAGCATACAATTTTTTTGGTGGTTAAAAGCACTAATTCCTCACAAGCGCAAGAAATTTTAAAAATACATGAAAGTCTTGGTGGCGAAAACACGAAAGGCACGCTTGTTTTGATAAGACTTCAGAATAATTCAGGTAAAAAAATAAGATATTTTTTTAGAGCAGATTTAGGAAATGGATCAAGTGGCGGTGAAGATGTTTATAGCTCAAATATCAGTAACAATGTCAATAGTATTATTAGAGTTACTAGGAAAGATAGCCTTGATGGATTAAACATTTGGTTTAATGAATCTCAAGTTATTACCAATGATAACAGTAGTGGAGGTAATCATGGCAATACTCAAAAAACTAATATCGCTATAACATTGTCCGGGGGAAGGTGTCAGCCTGGAAATTATAGTGCTAGCTTTAGAGGCTATATTTCAGAAGTTATATTTTATAATAGGGTCTTAAAAAATTCTGAAATAATAGATATTGAAAATTATCTCAGTAAAAAATATAGCATAGCTATTGAATAATTTTGCTAAAAAGCCTTTAGCGATCAAGCTCTCTTGATAAGATATTAAGCAATTCTGTAGCAAAATTATTTCCTCTCTCATAAAGGCGATTTACTCTAGCGGTAAATACATTATAAAAAAACACTGCTGGAATCGCCACAAACAAGCCAATTCCTGTTGCCAATAAAGCCTCGGCTATTCCAGGAGCTACCACGGCCAAGCTAGTATTTTTCATGGTGGCAATTGATTGAAATGATTTCATAATTCCCCAAACAGTACCAAAAAGCCCGATAAAAGGAGCTGAAGAGCCAATAATAGCCATCATATTGAGACCTACTTCAAGATTTTGAACTGATTTTGATGTGGCAATATGCATAGCGCCATTTAACCTTTCCTTGAGAGATATTTTTTTAACTCCCGATTTATCGCTGACTATTGTGGTAATATCATTTTGTTTCCACTCGCGCATTGCAGCTAAAAAAATAGAAGCAAGTGGGTTATTGTCATCTTTTTTAGCTTCTTTGTAAATTTGCTCAATCGTCATTTTGCCGCCAAAATCTTTCTCAAATTTATTGCTACGCCTTTTAACTAACTGAAATCTAACAACTTTTTCAATAATCATTGTCCAAGAAAATAATGATGCAAAAAGTAAAATAAGCATCACTCCTTTAACAACAATATCGGCCTGATTAATAAGATCTAAAAATGAGTATGATTCCATTTTGTTAAGTTTATATTTTTTACGGCCAACGATGGCCGACGCCTAGTCAGGCTTGCCAACAAAAGTTGGGTATATTTTTGCGACTAGTCAAATTTATCGCCTCTACTTGTGTCAATAATATTTAAAATTGCTGATAATCTTTGTATTAATATCTTTTTTGAAAAATGCTTAACAGCTCTTTGATAAGAATTTTTTATCATATTATTAGTTAAATCCTTGTCACTTATTATTGCTAAGACGGAAGCAGCAATTCTATTTGGCATTTGTTGATCAATATCTACTAATAAGCCATCTTTTTTATGTCGTATAATTTCCTTTGGACCATCACTTTTAGATGCAATAATTGGTTTATAACATCTTATCGCTTCCAATATTACTAAGCCAAAAGTTTCATTTAGCGAAGGTAGTATAAAAATATCAATTTCTTGAAAAAATCTTGAGCTACTATCAACCCAACTTAAAAATTGCACCTGACCTTGCAGATTTAGCTCAAAAACCAAATCTTTTAAATTTTGCTCTTCCTCGCCACTTCCAGCAATTTTTAAAATAAATTTTCCTGGAAATCTTTTATTAAGTCTATCTATTGATCTTATAGCATCGGCAATATTTTTAGATTTATCTAATCGACCCATAGTGCCAAGATTTATTGTTTTTTTGTGCGAAAAATCGATATTTATCTTGCTTAGATCTATATTTTCAGGAAAGTCTATACCGTTGTAAATTACAAAACTTCTATCAAAGGATTGACCTAGATCTACAGTTTTATAAAATATTTCTTTATTTACATTCAAGACAACATCGGAGCCAATTGATCTTTTTACATTCATGCTGTGATTAACAGCGATTAAAGTTATTTTCTTATTAATTTTGGCAATTGCTTTTTTAGCGAGAAATATAGCCCTGCCACCATGAGCCACCACGACATCACTATTAGATTTTCTTAAAAATTTAGCAATTTTATTAATAGCGAATATATCAAAATAACCAAATTTTATCTCTATTTGCGCTAAATTATGTGATATTTTCTTGGCATCATCTGCAAACGAAACATCGTTTTTAACAACAAAAGAAATATCATGACCTAATTCTTGAAATATTTTAGCATAATCAAGAAAAACCTGCTCCGCTCCACCATATGTTTTGGTTAAAATTATGTTGGTAATTCTCATAAAAATTTACTGATTATTTTTTATTTCCAACTTTTATTTCCAAAGCTTTTAATCTTGAGACTGATGGATAAAGAGCGGCCAAAATGGCAATTAACAACCCCAGCAAACCTTCTTTATAGCCTTTTTTGATAATAAATGACTTAAAAATTCTAGTTTTAATGGATATAATTTCTTTAAAAATACCAAATTCTAATTTTTTACCAGATGCCATCATATCATTGGCGCGCCAAGTCGTATTACGATCGAATCTTTTCACTAGAGCTGAAATATTACCATCCATCATGTGAGTTAAAGAGTTTTTTAGATATTTCACCTCGCCTTTCATATCTGCTGTTGGATGAATTTCCTTATCTTCATGATATATTTTATAACCATTATAAAACATCGTCACCCTTCGCAAAACGGCAATCGATCTTAGCCAGCCATATTTTACCAATCTTGCCCCCACATAATTATCAACTAGCACAGAAAATTGACAAGGCTTACTATCTCGAATTGATAAAATTTCTTGCGCTAAATCACTAGATACCCTTTCATCGGCATCAATCTCCAATATCCAATCACCACTAGCATTATTAAGAGCGATATTACGCCTTTTACCTTCAATATTCCAACTGCCTTCAAATATATTATTGGTATATTTTTGTACAATTTCCTTAGTTTTGTCGCTACATTTATCAAGAACTACTACAATCTCGTCAGCGAAATTTAAGCTTTTTAAGCATTCTTCAATTTTACCCTCCTCATTGTGAGCAACGATTACTGCTGAAATTTTTTTCATGATTAATTTAATTTACCTTGCTGAATAATATTAATTTTCGTTTTTAAAAATTAAGAATTGGTATAAAAATATTGTGATTGACATAGAGTGAAATACTATTAAATGTTAGATCATGCAAATGTCAAAAAGAAACTTTATAAAAAAAGCAGGCTTTTCATCCTTGGCAATAGTAGCTGCAACAATTTTGCCTGCACTATCTTTTGCTAAAAAAAGCTACATTTTTAACAACTCAAAAAAACAAAAAACTATGTCTTTTGAACTTCCACAATTACCTTACGAGCGCAACGCTTTGGCGCCTTTTATTTCTGAAGAAACTTTAAATTTTCATTATGGCAAACATCATCAAGCCTATGTAACTAATCTTAATAAGTTAGTTGAAGGTACTGATTTAGCTAATAAATCTCTTGAAGAAGTTATCAAAATTTCTGCTCAAGACTCTTCTAAGGCAGGAATTTTTAATAATGCTGCCCAAGTTTGGAATCATACTTTTTATTGGCACTCAATGAAGCCAAATGGTGGTGGCAAACCTACTGGTGAAGTTTTAGCTAAAATAGAATCTAATTTTGGCTCTTATGATAATTTCGTTACTGAGTTTAAAACAGCTGGCGCTACACAATTTGGCTCAGGTTGGGCTTGGTTGATTTTGGAAGAAGGCAAGTTAAAAATAACCAAAACTGCTAATGCTCACACTCCATTAACAACTAGCGCAAAACCATTAATGACTATGGATGTTTGGGAGCATGCTTACTATCTGGACTATCAAAATGCTCGCCCTAATTACATTGAAACTTTCTTAACAAAGCTAGTTAACTGGGATTTTGTGGCACAAAATTTAAAATAAATTGATGAGAAAGGCAGAAATTACGAGAAACACTAAAGAAACTACAATAAAAGCCAGTGTCAATCTTGACGGCACTGGTTTTTATAAAGTAGAAACTGGCATTGGTTTTTTAAATCACATGATAGAGCAATTATCTCATCATAGTTTGATTGATATAAATCTTGAATGCCAAGGCGATTTACATATTGATTTTCATCATACCACTGAAGATTGCGCTCTTGCTCTTGGTGAAGCTATAAAGCAAGCCTTGGGTGATAAAAAAGGCATAACTCGCTTTGGTCATTCCTATATACCAATGGACGAAACTCTAAGCCGCTGTGTTATTGACTTATCTGGTCGCGCTTATCCTATTTTTAATTGCGATTTCAATCGAGATAAGATCGGCGACATGGATTGCGAGCTATTTCGTGAATTCTTTTTTGCCCTAGCTCAAGCCATTGGCTGCAATTTGCATATCGAGAATCTTTATGGTATTAATAATCACCATATTATAGAATCTTGCTTTAAGGCTCTTGCTCGAGCTTTGCGTCAATCAATAACAATCGATGATCGTAAAAAAGACGCTATAAACTCAACTAAAGGCTCATTATAAATGAATCTTTTACAAGAAATTGCTGATAATAATAATATTTTCAAACCAGTAATTTACGGCATTGAATCAACCATTCTTAGCGAAGAAGAAAAGCAATTTTTTAGTAAAAGTGGTTGCCTTGGATTTATTATTTTTCGGCGCAATATTCAAGATAAAAAACAGCTTAAAAAACTTACCGATTCTTTAAAAGAATTAATGGGAAGCGAGGTTTTAGTGTTAATTGATCAAGAAGGAGGTAGGGTTGCTAGGTTAGCCCCGCCAATTTGGCCAGAATACCCCTCGGGAAGCTATTTTGACAATCTTTATCAAAAAGATAAAAATAAGGCTAAAATAGAAATCTATCAAAATTTCCAAAACATTGCCACAGATTTAGTTGAAATTGGCATCAATGTCAATTGTGCACCAATCTTAGATATCTCTTATCCAGAAACTCATGAAGTTATTGGTAATCGCGCCTATGGCAAGTTAACGCAACAAATTTCTGAATTATCTTTAGAGGTATGTAGCGGATTATTATCAAAAAATATCTACCCTGTTATAAAGCATATTCCAGGACATGGTCGCGCCACTTGCGACAGCCATCTAGATTTACCAAGAGTAGATTGTAGTCTTGATGAATTAAGAAAATTTGATTTTAAGCCTTTTCAAAATCTCAATCAGCAAAAATTTGCTATGACAGCTCATATTTTATATGATGCAATTGACGCCAATAATTGCGCCACCACTTCAAAAAAAGCTATTGACTTAATTAGAAATGAAATTGGCTTCAAAAATATCCTCATGAGTGATGATATTTCAATGAAAGCTCTTAAAGGTAATTTTTCTAAGCGCACAATAGAAACTCTTAACGCTGGTTGCGACTTAATTTTGCATTGCAATGGCAATATTAATGAGATGCAAGAAATTAACGATAATTTGCCACTAATATCGGATGAATTAAGGGCAAAGTTTTACTGATATTTAAAAAAACATTATAAAAATTAAAGCCCACAGATCCAATAACAATTTATACCATTTCAACCTCTAAACATCATGAATAAATTCGGTGAAATATTCTCTTTTACAACTTGGGGCGAAAGCCATGGTGAAGCCATTGGTTGTGTTGTTGATGGCTGCCCATCTTTGATAGATTTACAAGAAAGTGATATTCAAAAATATCTCAATCAAAGACGCCCTGGGCAATCCAAATTTACTACGCAACGACAAGAAAAAGATGAGGTAAAAATTCTATCCGGCGTTTTTGAAGGCAAAACCACCGGCACACCCATCAGCTTAATAATCCACAATCAAGATCAAAAATCAGGAGATTATTCAGATATTAAGGATAAATTTCGACCAAATCACGCTGATTATACTTATTTTAAAAAATATGGAATAAGAGATTATAGAGGTGGTGGAAGATCTTCTGCAAGAGAAACAGCCTCTCGTGTAGCAGCAGGTGCTATTGCTAAAAAAGCATTGTCTCAGTTGTTAGGTAAAAAATTTGGAGTTATAGGTGCGGTAACTCAAATAGGCCCTATCATGAGCAACCCTGATAATTGGGATGAAAAACAAATTCGAAAAAATCCTTTTTTTTCAGCAGATAAAGATATTGTAGAAGTTTATGAAGATTATTTATTAGATATTCGAAAACAAGGAAGTTCTTGTGGTGCGTTAATTGAACTTAGAGCCAAAGGTATTCCTGTTGGATTGGGCGCTCCCATTTATTCTAAATTAGATTCAGATATCGCGTCAGCCTTGATGAGTATCAATGCAGTTAAGGCTGTCAATATTGGAGCTGGAATGGATGCTGCTAGTTTAACCGGTGAAACCAATTCTGATGAGATTAGAAATAAAAACGGAAAAGTAAATTTTAAAACTAATAATGC
>DDCV01000161.1:10816-11612 GCA_002335845.1 Rickettsiales bacterium UBA1997
GAGACAATTGACAAATCTGGAAAGAATACAAAAATTTCCGTTCATGGTAGACATGATCCTTGCGTTGGTATTCGAGCAGTACCTATTGGGGAGGCTATGTTAGCATGCGTTCTGCTGGATCATTTTCTTCTTAATCGTGGACAGTGCGGTTAATCTGAAAAAAATTGATACCATTAAAAGACGATAATCCCACACATAACAAGCCAATCATAACCTATGTGTTAATTGGAATTTGCGTTCTTGTATTTATTTTAGAAATTACTTCAGCGTCTTACAGTAATGGAAGAATTTTTTATTCGTACGGCATAATCCCGGCAGTATTCACTGGAAAAGCAGAACTTCCCATGGAGCTTTCGGCGGTTCCAACCGAACTTACACTTATTACCTCTATGTTTATGCATGGTGGATTTATGCACCTCGCAGGTAATATGCTGTATATGTGGATTTTTGCTGACAATATTGAGGATGAATTAGGTCCTGTTAAGTTTATTGCTTTTTATATTTTAGCGGGAATAGCTGCAGCCTTAACACAAGTGTATATGAATACAGAATCTACCATTCCTATGGTGGGGGCTAGTGGTGCTATTGGTGGAGTGCTGGGAGCTTATATTGTGAATCATCCTAAGGCTAAAGTTTTAGTATTAATACCTCTTGGTTTTTTTTCACAGATTGTAAGAATTCCTGCTATCTATGTTTTGGGTTTTTGGTTTGTTTTACAATTTATTAGCTCTTATTTTTCCTCTTCCACAGGTGGTGGAGTTGCTTATGGTGCTCACATAGGAGGATTTATATTTGG
>DDCV01000140.1 GCA_002335845.1 Rickettsiales bacterium UBA1997
CCTGGAGCCATGAAGCAAGGTGTGAATAGACTTACTAGAGGCAATAATTATTTTGATTCTCTTATTGAAACAACAAAAGAAAATGATATTCCATTTAGGTGGAACTATCAGCTAGTTGAAGGTGTAGACCATGATTTTAGAAAAATGTCTGATGCTGCTGCAAAAATACTGCTTTAAAATATTTCTTTAAAAAAAATATCACTTTTCCTTTTTACCTGCTCTTTAAAAGGTTCTTGGAACTTACTTAACGTATTATAAATAAGACCCATGCGCGGATTCTTAGACAATAAGCCATGGTTCTTCATTAAGAAATTCCAATACAGATAATTAAAAGGACATGAATCATCTTCGATTGTATTTTTTGGATTATATTCACAGGAAGAGCAATAGTTTGACATTCTATTTATATATTTACCACTAGCAGCATAAGGCTTTGAACCAACTACGCCGCCATCAGAAAAGGTTGCCATGCCAAGCGTATTAGGCAACTCAACCCATTCATAAGCATCAATATAAACTGACAAATACCAATCACATATATCGGCAGGACTTATTCCGCTTAACATCGCAAAATTTCCAGTAACCATCAACCTTTGTATATGATGCGCATAAGCATTTTTCTTAGTTGTATCAACCACATCTGCAATACAATGCATTTTAGTATCACCATCCCAAAAAAAATGAGGTAATTTATTAGTATTATTAAAGAAATTAAGTTCTTTGTAATGCGGCATATTAGACCAATAAATACCTCTAATAAATTCTCTCCAACCAATTATTTGTCTAATAAAACCCTCTGCAGAATTTAGCGGAGCTTCATTATTCCGATACCTGTTTTCAGCTTCTTTAATACAATCCATCGGATCAAGCAATCCAGAGTTTAGATAAGCTGACAGAAGGGAATGAAACATAAAAGGTTCATTTGCTTTCATAGCATCTTGAAAGGAGCCATAATTTTTAAAATAAGTATTAAAAAACTCTAACATTTGAGACCAGGCCTCTTCATGAGTTGTTGCCCAATTAAAGTTTTCAATATCACCAAATGAGTCATTAAAAATTTTATCTACTTCAACCATAACACCAATGGTAACTTCATCTGTTTTGACTGAAGATCTTTCAGGAATAACCTCTTTTAGAGCAGATGCCCCCTTTCTGTTTTCTTTATCAAGGTTCCATTTTCCGCCCTCAGGTTTTCCATTGTCCATAAGAACAGAGTGTTTTTTTCGAATCCATCTATAGAAATATTCTTGTATGAGCGATTTTTTACCTTTTGACCACAAATCAAAATCATCTTCATTAGATATAAACTTGGTATCTTCTAAAACCTTTAATGCTATTGAGTTGCTTTGGCAGAAGAACATTAATTCTTTAAGGGTTTGGTAATCAGATGGCTTGGTAACATAAAGCTTTTCAAATGGCTTTTCTGCTAATATTTTTTTCAATACAATAGAGAGTCCAGGATGATCTTTACAAATTTTTTCATGAATTATATTTTTATGACCCAAGGTCGGTATGTATTTTCTAATAGAGGTAATTAAATAAATAAGTTTCTGTTTATGATGAGGAAGTTCATAAAATGAAATCATTGGTTCAAAAAATAAAAGATCATCATCTTTATTAATATTCTTATAAACCAGATTATTTTTTGATAACTGATCTAAAAATACTAACCCTAAAGAACTCATGCGTTTATCAGATTTGCAAGCTTTTTGCCTGAATCATAGGCTGATTCTACTCTAGGACCAAGAGCCCAGTCTCCAATAGCAAAAACATCATTACTAATTTTCATATAACCCTCCTTAGTAAAATCTTTTTTGCAAAGCGCATATCTCCATTTAAAAACTTTTATATTATTTGTGAATGAAGATTTATTTATACCAAGTGATTTAACAATATCATCTATAGCTATAGATGCAATATCCAAATCTTCAAGGTCAAATAATTCATTGCTAACATTTTGTGTGAAATGAATAGTTATAGAAGTTGGGGATCTAGAACAAAATGCAGTTGATAATGAAGTCCAGCTCAATAAATTAGAAATATTCTTATAGCAGTTATGTTTGAAAAGCGCATCATCATTTAACAATACACCTACTGCTATACATTTTGAAAATAGCTCCTCTGAAGATCTATTATTAATATTTGCTAATGCATTAAATTGGGGCAGGGGGGTTGATGAGATTATTAAATCAAATTCCTCATCAGGAGCACCATCAAAACTTAGAGTTTTTTGATCTAAATTTACATTTGTCACTAATGTGTTTAATTTTATATTTTGTGATTGAAGATGATACTCAACAACATTATGTAATCCGTTTTGGTGAATATATTTATCAGATGATTTAATAATAGATTGACTGAAATTATCTAAAATTGTTCCCGATATAGTTTTACATCCAGCATCTTTTAAAAGCTGTTTAAATTCTGATGAACTAGCCTTTGCATATTGAGCGCCTAAATTAAACTTAATAATTTCATTTCTGTGCACCCTTGAATGCATTGTTAACCTTCCTCCAACCCTCTTAGCTTTCTCAAAAATAGATATATTGTGTGAACCTTTAAGATTGGCTGTAAACCCAACTGTGCTCATTCCAGCACCAATTATTCCAATATTCATTTCTAATCCTTGACACAAATGTCACATAAATGTAACATTAACCTATTATTTATAACATAACCGTAACAAAGGAGCCAAATATGAACAATTCATCATCATTCAATTCATATATTAAATCTCTTGCTGAAAAAATTAATACTTTAATGAAAAGCGGAGACTTAACAACACTATCTAACCAAATTTTTAGATAAATAGTTAAAATCAGCTCACTATATTCTAATAATGAGCTGATTTAAAATCCGATAATCTTCTTTCTTATAGTTTCTCCATCAATATTTTTAATTTCAGATGTGATCACTCTCTGCTTAGCATCTATTTTTAATAAACCATAATTAACTTCTGAGACTAAATCCTCTAATTGCAAAGAATCATATTCCTTTGGGTCTATAAATTTTCGCTGCATTGACTTGGGCATAAGATTTAAAATAAGT
>DDCV01000151.1 GCA_002335845.1 Rickettsiales bacterium UBA1997
TATCTTCAGCTACTACTTGATTAGCGTTAGATCCATCCATTGTTTGCCTTGCATCTTTTTCATAAAAAGATATTTTACTTTCTGTATTTGCTCTTATTCCAACTTCAATCATATATCGCCTCTTTCTTTATTTAATGGATGATTTTTTAAAACTAATTCTTGCAGCTTGTCATCCAAAATATGGGTATAAATTTCCGTAGTTCCTATTGTAGCATGTCCGAGCATTTCTTGCAAGTATCTTATGTTAATTCCATTATTAAGCAAATGAGTGGCAAATGAATGGCGTAAGATGTGAGGACTTATTTTTCGTGGATCAAGCCCCGCTTTTAGGGCTAATTCCTTGAGCATTTGATTGACTCTTTGACGAGTGATTGGCTGATCTTTTTTATTTAAAAATTCTTTATTCTTAATAAATTCATTTGTTTTTGAACTTCGTATATTGCCACAAAAAAGCCATTTTGATTTGCCACAACCCATATTTTCTCGCAATTTAAGATATTCTTGCAGTTTTTCTATGGCAGATTTGCTCAATGGCACAATTCTTTCTTTACCACCCTTGCCTTTCACAATAAAATAGTTTTTAAGAATATTATTTTGATCTTTTTGTATTAAGCTAATCGGCATTGTCACTAATTCGGTGATGCGCAGCCCCGAGCCATATAAAATTTCTAAAATGCAAGATAGCTTGATACCAAACTCTGATTTATCCTTTTCGGCAAAATCTAGCAATTTAAAAGTGTCTTTTTCGCTTAGAAATTTTGGTAATCTGCTTTCCTTTTTGGGGTTTTCAATATTTTTTAGAGGATTTTCATTAATCTCTCCTTCATTTTCTAAAAACTTATAAAAATTACGCAAAGAAGATATTTTGCGTGATAGTGAGGATGATTTAACGCCTTTTTCAAAGAGATAATTAAGATATCTTGAAACATCCTTATCATTGATTTGATTAATAGAGAGATTTTTCTTATTTAGAGCTTTATTGGCAGATTCATTGCTAAAAAATTGGCAAAATAACTTTAAATCTCGACCATAAGAATCGATACTATTTTTTGACAAGCCATCTTCTGCAGATATTTTTTCAAGAAATAGCTCTATTAAATCAATATTTTTATCCTTCATGATTTGCAGGGGTGCAGATATTTAGCTTATTTGTAACATCAACAACAATCACCGCCGGCTTTCTCGCAATATCAAAAGCTTTTTGGGTTGATAATATAAGTGATATCATGATTATGGCAATAAGACTTGTAAAGAAAGCGCTGTATTTAGCTATTTTAGATAATTTACTATCACTTAAGGAGAAAAACATATAGCTAACTTATTTTTGAATTATACCAAAGTTCATCTTTAATACTTAATTTAACCAAATTAGTTTTGAGGATAAAATTTAAGCAATAAATCGCTGTGTATATTGATATACATAAGATTTATTGCTTAAATTTTGGACCAAAAATAAGAAGGTTAAATTAAGTATTAAAGATGAACTTTGGTATTATTGCTGATGTCACAAAAATTTATGCCATTTTCTTTATCAATGAGGATATTGCTCATATTTATTATTCTATGTTTTTTAAGTAAAGCGGCTTTTGCTAATATTTCCTTAATTCGCGATAGTGAGATAGAGTCTTTTTTGCAGCAATTGAGTGATCCACTAATTAAAGCGGCTAACTTACAACAAAGAGATGTTAAGATATATATAGTAAATGATGATTCAATTAACGCCTTTGTTGCTGGTGGCCAAAATATCTTTATAAATACTGGCCTTATTCAAAAATTCACAACTCCTGACGCCTTAATTGGTGTTATTGCTCATGAAATTGGTCATATCAAAGCCGGTCATTTGGTTAGGGCAAGTGAAGGCTTAAATGATGCCAAGAAAACTTTAATATTAAGCTATCTACTTGGAGTTGGAGCCATTGCTGCCGGCTCTTATGATGGTGGTTCGGCTTTAATTATGGGCGGCACTCATGTGGCTAGTAGAATGCAACAAAAATATACCAGAACACAAGAAGAAGCTGCGGATCAATATGCGATTAAATTTCTTGATAAAATTAACTATCCAGCCACCGGTCTAATCAATCTTTTACAATATTTTGCCAGTGAATTTAGGCCCTACGCTGATATTATTGATGAATATGCTTTATCACATCCAATTAGCCAAAAAAGAATAGGGTTAATTAAAGAGCGTAGCAACTCTAAATCATTTTCTAATATCGCTTTAAATCAAATCTTGCAGCCCAAAATGAATGTAGCGCTCGCTAAACTCGAAGGCTTCACAGCAGATGTCGATTTTTTATTAGAAAAATATCAAGCTAGCGATGATAATATTTCCAAATATATTCTAGCAATTTCCAATCATCGCCGCGGCAATATCAAGCAGGCTATATCATTATTGAATGAAATTATTGAATCAAAAAATTATTTTGACTTAGGTTTTTTATATGAGCTAAGAGGTCAATTTTTATTTGAAGCAGGAATGAGTAAAGAGTCTCTTATTTCCTACAGTAAAGCCATTAAAATTCTTTCCGATGACAATTCATCATTAGCCAAAATTTCTTTTGCTGATGCTATTTTGGCCAGCAATATATTGGATCAAAAATTATTAGAACTAACCTTATCTTATCTATTGCAAGCTAAATATTATGAGGATTTTAATCCTCAATTATATCTCAAATTAGCCAAAATATATAATAAAATTAATAAAGAAGGTGAATCATATCTAGCTTTAGCAAACTATAATTTATTATTAGAGGAACAAGACAAGGCCAAGAAATATGCCAGTAAAGCTAAGGAGATTTATAAAGCCAATAATAATAAAAGCGGCCTACTAAGAGCAGATGACATGCTAAAAATATCTATAGAAGAAGATTAAATATGGTATTAGGAGTTATTAAATATGTATTTTTCTATAATTAAGTTGCCTTTTTAAAAGAGCTGGTTTTATACTAATTTTTCTTTTTAACCAGCTCTTGAATTATTTTTATTTTTAATACTAAAAATATTTTATTGGCCCCATCGTCTAATGGTTAGGACGCCACCCTTTCACGGTGAAAATACGGGTTCGAATCCCGTTGGGGTCACCAACAATATCTCTCAAATTTTATATTAGCTTGATACTATTTATCGCAGCAACACTAATATAGGTTTTTCTTCATATCTTCCATATACATTTCCTCTATCGACTGGCGCTTATTATCAAGATCGCTTGGATTTTTATAAGGCTGTGGATTTTTAAATTTTCCTGGAAATTTTTGTAATTGAGGAGCGCCCTTATAGCTATCTCGATATAGATTCTCCCCTAAAGATCTTTGATTTCCCTCAATGTAATTACGCTGTGGCGCAACTCTTTGCTTACTAACATCGCTGCTATTATAGCGATATTTTTGCTGATAATCATAGTGAATATCATCTTCAATGAATGGATCATAGGTTTTTTGCATATTTTTACCATTAAACATGCCCTTATTACTAATTACATTATTGGATCCGATACTATCTTTTTTTATATTGTGGTAATTGTTGTAATGTGATGATGATTGTTGATCTTGATAAGATTTTCTCATCTCATAAAAATCATGCGGCAGAGGCCTATTTAGACCAGTATCATTTTGCGGGATATTTACAAACTGATTTTTTTCTTTAAAATCACGACAATATACTGACCACATTGAAAGGAGAGGCAAGATAAAAATAAAACCCATGGAATCAGCAATACATCTCTCGCCATCTTGCTCCCTATTTCTAATAGTTTGCCAAGTTTGTAGCTTAATATTTGTAGATCCATATCCTGGCAATCTAAGTAAAACATCATAATTTTTTGGCTCTATCATAAGCATTTTAGGGGTTTGGCCATAATTTTTACCTTCAATTATGATATCTGCGCCGGCAGGATTACTTGCTATAGAAAGCTCAACTTCTTTTTCATTAAAAAGATAGGCACATGAAGATGATTGAAAAAGGCAAATAATAAGAAATATCTTAAGTAAATTTTTCATTAATTTAAAACCCAAAAAAGCTTAATCACCTATAATCATTGAGAATTGATAATTTGTCATTATTTTTTCCAGCGATTATGAACCCAAAACCATTGATCTGGAAACTCTTTTATCCAAAACTCTAATTTTCGATTTATTGTAGCAGTAAAATCAATCACTTCCAAGTCTTTTTTTATATTTTCATTATTTTTTTGTAATGGCTCGTCCATATCTATCATAAATTCATGCTTGCTTTTTAGTCTAATAACCCTTGCTGGGATAATTGGGACGTCATATTTTAAAGCTATTCTAGCAATTGAAGTGGCCGTCATAACATCTTCATGAAAAAATTTTACAGGTTCGCCTTCACTAACTTTTTGATCAGCCATAATAACAACATACTCACCATTTTTTATTGCTTCTATTATTTTACGATTTCCTGAAGCGCTTTTTTTAATTAGATTGGCATCGCGCATTGCGGCGGTAATCTTCTCAACATAAGGATTATTAAGTGGGCGATAAATAACACTAGATTTTAACCCTTGACTCATAAGTGTTCTAGGTCCTATCTCCCAATTTCCAATATGACCAGTCATTATAATTCCACCCTTTTTACTTTTTTTAAGAACTTCGATATTTTTCTTAAAATTATCAGAGTAGATTAATATTTTATCAAAATCATCTTTGCTCATATTATTAATATGATAATATTCACCTACAATTCTACCTAAATTATCCCACATATCATGCAAAATATCATCTCTGTGTTTTTTACTAAGGTGAGGCATAGCATTACTAAGATTGTTATCAGCTAATTTGTTAACAGCAAGCTTGCGGCCAATAAAAATAGCAATTTTAGCTGCTATATTTGATGATCTTTTATATCCCAAAATTCTAAAAAACAAAATTGCGATTTTTACCACAAGGGCCTCAAGAATATATTGTGCGTTTTTTAATATAGATTTCATGGAGATATAATTTTTTTAAGTTTCCTCTTAATTAACTGTGGCTCATCAAAAATTAGATCTATATCGAGATATTCTATTTTGTCTTGATATAATTTAGGAAATTTAACCCAATCTTTTTTGGTGGTTATTAGTTTTAAGTTATCTTTTTGTGCCACTTGCAATATTTTTTGTAAATCACTTTCAATATAGCTAAAATGATCAGCAAATTCCATAGTTTTAACTATATTAAGATGATTTTTTTTAAGTAAGTCAAAAAATTTCTGAGGATAAGCTAGTCCGCAAAAGGCTAGAAGATCATCATTTTTGAATTTATCGATATTGTTAACAACAATTTGCGCCGTTACTAATTTATCTTTAGGTAATAATCTCTTAATTTTATCAGATCCATCACCAATTAATAATATTAAATTAGCTTCATTTATGCCAGAACTAATATTTTGACGCAGAGGTCCAGAAGGAAACATCATGTTATTACCAAACCCCAACTTTCCATCAACAACCAATATGGTAAAGTCCTTGAATAAGGATTTATTTTGCATGCCGTCATCGAGAATAACAGCCTCTATATTTGGGTTTTTTTCAATTTTTTGACCGCCTAATAGTCTATTTTTACTAATAATTGTCGGTGCTATCTCTTTTAATATCAAAGGTTCGTCACCGGTTAATTCAGGATTGTATTCTTGGTTGCAACTTAATGTCATAATATCTTTGGCTTTACCTTTGTAGCCACGAGTCAAGTAAACAAAATCGACTGACATTTCTTTTAAGATCTTACCAATTGCTATAGCAGCTGGCGTTTTTCCTGATCCACCAAAGGTTAAATTACCAATACATATTACTTTTTTATTGATTTTTTTACCACTATATAAGCTTGTCTTAATAGCAAAAGCTATTTGATAAATTAGTGATATTGGATATAATATTAGTGAGGTAATTGATCTTTTCTGCCAAAATTTAGGGGTTTTCATGTTGCTATTTTATTAAACATCTTGCGCAATTTTGCTTCATTATCTCTGATATTAATTGATAATTTATTTTTATTGATCTGAGAAATTTTTATTATTGAAATAAAATCCTTAAAGCCATTACCACAAAATTTACTAAAACTCGCAACATCTTCAATCTCAAGATAGCTAACAACAACTAATGTATGAAACATTATAATGGAGAAATTATTATAAAGATATTCCTCATCAATTTTTGAATCATCAATCAAGATTTGATATTTTTGATAAAACAGATCAATTTTCTCGATAATTTTTACATTATTTGCTATAGAATTTACATTTTTTTCAAGATTATCAAAAAAATTGATGTAGTAATTTTCAATATTTTTTTCATTAAGATTAAAAACATCCTGCCAAATTTTAGGATCCGAATCTTTTAAGCGAAAACTTTTGAAAAATGGATTTTTTTGATCTAAATTATCAGGCGTAATATCATAAAGAAGAAAAGATAAAAATTGCGGTAGGTGCGATATTAAAGCATATATTTTGTCATGCCTTTTTACCTCCATAAATATGGGGCTAATTTTAAGAGATTGAAAGAGGCACAAAATATTATTATCCTTAATATCTCTTTCATTATCACAAATAATCATTTGTGTATTGTCAAATATATCCGCAGTACAATTTTCAAACCCGGAGGCATGAGATCCCGTAATAGGATGGCATAAAATAAAGTTTTTAATATTTTTAGGTTTAGGAAAGCTTTTTACCGAACCAAAATCGATAATTGTGGTTTCATCTGAAATAAGGCCACTAATTTGATTAAATATTACACCATAGGATGAAAGCGGGGCGCAAATTATTATTAAATCTATACTTTGATTAGTATCATATTTACTAGATAAATCAATACTATAATCTATGTCTTTTTGTGCCAACGCTAAATCAAGATATTCTTGCCTCGTATCAAAGGCGCCAACTCTTTGTTGTGGGTTATATTTTTTTAAGGTCTTAGCAAAAGAGCCGCCGACAAGGCCTAATCCAACTATAAAAATATTATTAAAAATCGTCATGTGTTATTTAGTGTTTTATATCAATTTTCATTCTTAAAAACTAATTTGATTAATGCAGTATTAAAAATAACAATAAGTGTATATTTAGTATTTATTTATGTATAAGACTTATATTAGTGATTGAAAAAATTTTAGTCGTTTTTAAGTTTAAGCAACAATTCTTTAATTTTTATTAGAAATCTTGATGCGAAATGTATATTTTTTATTAGTAACCCTGCTAATTATTAGCTCTTGCTCGGGACAAGTTGTTGAGGTTAAAAGTCCTTGCGTTTCAATTAATGATGGCCCTTGTGGTAAAAAAATTCCAATTAACAGTTGGTGGCTAGAGAAGTCGATAAATAAAAATCAAATTCAATCTTAGATTTATGTCACTTTATAATAGTTTTGGTGCTTTTTACAATAAGGGCAATATTGCAAAAGAAGATAAGACTAAAAATAACTCATTGGAGACAAATAATCACATAAAAGATTCAGAGCAAAAAAATATTCAGCAAGACTCTAACATAGAGGATAATCAAGATATTTTAGACAATAAAACTCCTGAAAGCGAATCTAGCTTTAATGATCAAAAGCAGCCATTATCCCAAGAATCAGCTAGCAATAACTCTGAAGGCGGCGGCTTTGCACAAAAATATCAAAGTCGCAAAGGAGAGTTTGCGCAGAAATCTTCAACCTTTACTTCGCAAAATTTACAAGAATCGGAATTTAACAAACATTCTGATAAAACTCAAAAAAACTCATCATCTCCGCCTAAAAAAGTTGATCCGCAAAAAAAATTACTGGCTAATCTTATTTATTTAGTCAAGGGTGTTGATGATGGAAGAAATGCTTGGTATTATGTGCTAGTTGAGAGGTTGAAAGTTAATATGTTTTTAAAGGCTTTAAGTGACGATATAATACATCTGGAAAATTATGGTAAAATTCTTTATTCAGCTTACGGAGACGAGCCGCCAAAAGATATAACTGACGCTTTAAAAGATGAGTATGGAATTGAAGGATAGCGACAATCAATAATATCATTAGCTCTATCTTAAACATATTTTGCTTAAAATTTCGTGTCATTGAAAAAAAAATTATCCTCTTTACTCAAAATTATGAAAAATTTTAAAATATTTATTTTAGTTTTGATAGCTAGCTTTGTTGGCTTTTTATCAGCTACCTCTTTATCGCAAATAAAGCTCAAAAATCTTGAGGTTGATCAAAGCCTTTCTAGCTCATCTACAAACGAGCCAGAATATAGTAATGGTCGTTTTTTAGCAGAAATAATACATCGTGTTAAAAAAGATTATGTCGATGAGAAAAGTGATAAAGAAATTCATCAAGCTGCTGCCAATGGCTTGCTATCAGCACTGGATCCACACTCATCTTACTTAAATGAAGAAAATCTTCAAGAAATGCAAACCCAGACTAAAGGTGAGTTTGGTGGCCTTGGTATTGAAATAACCTCGGAAATGTCAGCGGTAAAAGTTATTACCACTCTAGACGGCACGCCAGCGCAAAAAGCCGACATCAAAAGCGGAGATTTTATTATTAAGGTTGATGATGAAAATATCGTAGGTCTGTCTTTATCTGACGCCGTAAAAAAAATGCGCGGCAAGCCTGGTACAAAAGCCAAAATTACGATATTGCGTGAAGGCGAAAAAAGCCCGTTAGAGAAAATTATCAATAGAGAGATAATAAAGGTTACAGCTGTAAAATCAGCTTTATTTAACGATGTCCTTTACATCAAAATAAATACTTTTTCGCAGCAATCTTATAGTGGTCTAGAAGAGGAGTTTAATAAATTAATTAAAAAGCTAGATAATAAAAAACCGCGTGGCCTAGTTCTTGATCTGCGCAATAATCCCGGTGGCCTTTTAACTGAAGCTATTAAAGTTAGTGATTTTTTTCTTGATAAAGGCAAGATGATTGTCTCGATTAAAGGCAGAGCAGATGATGCGAAGCAAGAATATTTTGACGAAAATAATCAATCCGTAGTCAAAAATTTGCCAGTTGCAGTTTTAATTAATGAAGGATCTGCCTCGGCTTCAGAAATTGTTGCTGGAGCTTTGCAAGATAATAAAAGAGCTATAATAATGGGGAAAAGATCTTTTGGCAAAGGCTCGGTTCAAACAGTAATACCACTCAAGGAAGGCAAATTAGGAGCAATTAAGCTAACAACTTCACTTTATTATACGCCAAGCGGAAAATCGATTCAAGCTCATGGTATTGAGCCAAATATCGAAGTTGAGACAGCTAGATTAGAAATAACCAGCAATAAAAATATCTCCTCTGAATCTGATTTAAATGGTCATATCGAAGTTAAATTAAAGCAAGCTTTGGAGGAGTCAAAAAAATCTAAGAACATAAATGATGAAAACTTAAAAATTTATGATGAGGATTATCAATTAGCTCGAGCTATAGACCTAATAAGAGGCGTTAGTGTTTATGAATCATATCTCAAAAAAAGCGACTAGATAAATATCCTCAAGTACATCCTTGATGTTATGATAAATTTTAATAAAAAATACTGAAGATATCCCAAAATCTAAAATTATAATGATTAGCCAACAGTGTCTAGATATCAATTTTTAGTAAAACTGCCCTTCTTCATAATATTTTCATTCTTTCTTATTGCCTCGCTAAATCCTAGTATTTCAAAAAATCCAGAAGATTTTATTGTAGCCAAGGTTAATAATATCGCCATAACTCACAGCGAATTAAAGGATCGCATAAAGTTATTTTTAGCTATTTCTGGCTTTAAATCTGGCGTAGAAAAGGAAGAAAAAATAGTTAAAGAAGCTATATTATCAAAAATAATTGAAGAAAGCTTAATTAGACAAAAAGCTGAATCCTTATCGATAAAATTAACAGAAAATGAACTTGATAGAGGCTTAGAAATTGTCGCCTTATCCTCAGGTCTAACTGTAAAGAAAATAAAAAAAATTTTAAAAAATGATAATTTGAGTTTTAAAATTTTTGCCAATCAAGTTAGTGCTGAAATTCTGTGGTCAAAAATAATCTCATATCATATTAGGCCCACCATATCAGTATCACAAAATGAAATAGAGCAAACACTAAAGCGTGCTGATTTAGTTAAAAAACAAGAATCATTTAAAATATCTGAAATTTTAATTATTGATTCCAAAAATAGTAAAATTTTAGCACAAAAAATTTACGAGGAATTAAGTAATGACGCTGATTTCAATGATATGGCGCGCAATTTTTCACAAAGCTATAATCTAGAAAATGGTGCAAATATTGGCTGGGTTAATAAATCGCAAATTAACAAAAGAATTTATGACATTATTTCAAAATTGCAAATCGGCGAACATTCTAAACCTTTTAAAATTGGCAATAATTATCGACTATTTAAACTTGTAGATTTTAAAATTAGCAAAAATTTTGATCAGCAGGACCTTAGTAAGGTGAAAAATTATCTAAGCGACAAAAAGCTAAAGCTGCAGAGTAAGTCATATTTAATGCAGCTAAAAAGAGATGCTTTTATCGAAATTATTAGAAATGATAGCTGAACATGGGTAGTAAATAACAATTCCAGCCTTTAATTATCTATAGACTAAAAAAAAACTACTTTTAAAAGGTTCAGTCTTTAGTAATTTGATTAATCAAACGGGTAGAATTTAATGCAAGATCTTATTGGATATGATGAAATTATTGAATCTTCGATGCGTTCAGTAATTTATGAAACCCTAAAAAAAATTGAAAAAAGTGGTTTACCCGGAAATCATTACTTCGTTATAACATTTCTCAGTAGATATCCCAAAGTATCTATGTCAAAATCTTTAATGGAAAAATATCCTGATGAGATGACAATAGCCGTGCAATATCAGTATCGCGGTTTAGAAGTCAGCCAAGATGGCTTCAAAATATCTTTGAGTTTTGGTGGCAACTATGAAAAATTAGAAGTGCCCTATAAGGCAATAACTTCTTTTGCTGATCCATCAATGAATTTTGCCCTTAAATTTACCATGACCTATGATGATATAGATAATATATCAAAAGATCTCTTAAAAAAAACTAGTGATATGAAAGATAGTGATATTAAAGTAAAAAATATAGCTTCAGAAGTTGATTTAACTGCCAAAGTAGTATCTCTTGACGCTTTTCGCAGCAAGAAAGATGATGATTAATCCAGTCCTATGATTACTACATATTTATTATTTTTATTGACAACCTACCTTATTGCCGCCGTCCCATTTGGACTATTTTTAACCAAAATTTTTACCGATAAAGATATTAGAGATCACGGCTCAAAAAACATTGGCGCCACTAATGTCGCAAGAGTTGTAGGCAAAAAATTGGGATTAGCGACATTAATTCTTGATGGAATTAAAGGCGCCTTCATGGTTTTACTAGCGACGATAATATTTAAAAACGAACAAAATATCCATGCTCTATTAGCTATAGTAGCTGGGGTTGCTGTCATAGGTCACATTTTTCCAATCTACCTTAAATTTAAAGGTGGAAAGGGAGTTGCTACCACATTAGCAACTTTACTAGCCTTAAACCCAATTATTGGCATAGCAACATTACTAACTTGGATTATAGTATTTTTAATATTTCGTATTTCTGCCGCTGCCTCTTTAATAAGCATTTTAGCGTCTATTTTGACTTCTATTTTTTACGGCGCCCCGTTGGCGCAAATTATTCTTTGCTTTATATTGTTTTTACTAATTCTTTATCGTCATAAAGAAAATATCTCGCGCCTCTTGCAAGGTAAAGAAAATAAAGTTTGAGATGAATTTAGATCTTATTGTCGCCCTAGATTTCCCTGATATAAACAGTGCTAAGAAAATGGTAGAACAGCTTGGTGACGAAGTTGGTTTCTATAAAATTGGCCTTGAATTTATGATGTCGGGTGATTTTTTTCATTTAGTAAGCTGGCTTAAAAGTAAGGAAAAAAAAGTTTTTGCCGATCTTAAATTATACGATATTTCACAAACCGTTGGTAGGGCAATAAAAAATCTTGGTCAATATGATATTGATATTATAACAATTCATAGCGCCAATCAGTCAATAATGGAGGCAGCCGCGGCCAATAAAAGAAATAGCAAAATAATTGCCGTAACAGTTCTGACAAATCTAGATCAAATAGATCTTTATAAAATGGGGTTTCAACAAAATATCACCATAGAAGAATTAGTTCAAAAAAAAACTGATCTTGTTTTAAGATCTGGAATTGATGGAGTTGTTGCATCAGGAAATCAGGCGCAAAATTTACGCGCAAAATTTGGTGATGATTTTTTGATTGTAAGTCCGGGTATTCGTCTGGAAAAAATTGCCAATGATGATCAAAAACAAATTTGCGATGTTAAAACAGCGATTACAAATGGCTCAAATCATCTTGTGGTTGGTCGCCCCATTACTCAAAATAACAACCCCAAAATTGCGGCTTATCATTTTCAGCAAGAAATTAGCAAAGCTCTAATCATATGAAGATATCAAATATTTTAGAGAAAATTACACAAGATGTCATTATAAAATCAGGCAAAAAAAATGCTGAGATCTCAGATATAGCGATTAACTCACGCTTAGTACAGAAAAATTCAATATTTTTTGCTTTAAAGGGCCTAGCGATGGATGGGAATAAATTTATTCAAGACGCTATTGATAAAGGAGCCTCTATAATAGTTTCGAATCAAGATTTTGATTCTGATGTTTTGCAAAAAAATGATTGCACTTTTATTAATGTGAAGAATTGCTTTAATCTTTTAATTGAGTTTTTGCAAATTTTTTACAACAAATTACCCTGCAATATTTATGCCGTCACCGGTACTAATGGCAAAACCTCAACCGCAGAATTTATTCGCCAAATATTACAATTGATCAATAAAGAATCTGCCTCCATAGGCACTTTGGGTGTTGTTTGCTCCCAGGAGATTAAAAAAAATATTCCCGACTCTTCACTGACAACTCCAGACATCGTTACTATTTACAAAATTCTACATATCCTCAAAGCTAATAATATTGATGATGTTGCTATTGAAGTTAGCTCAATTGGTTTTGAGCAAAACAGAGTTGCTGGACTTAATATAAATTGTGGCATTTTTACCAATTTCACTCAAGACCACCTGGATTACCACAGCGATATGAATGAATATTTTCGCTGCAAAATGCTACTTTTTAACAATATTTTACAAAAAAATAGTCCAGCAGTTATAAATTCTGACATCCCTGAAGCTTTACAAATAAAAGAAATTTGTCAAAAAAATGGCCTTCAAATATTTGATTACGGTAAAAAAGCCCAAAAATTACAAATAATTAATATTGAAAATGAAAATTTTGGTCAAAAAATTTCATTTCGTTTTTTAGATAAAGAATTTTTCTTTAATATTCAAAGTAGTGCCAAATTTGAGGCTTATAATATATTTTGCGCCCTAACAACGATTATTGCTAAATATAATCTTCAAAAAGAGCAAATTGAAGAATTGCTGCCTAAGCTACAAAGATTAAAATCAGCTCAAGGTCGCATGCAAAGAGTAGCAATTTTACCTAATAAAGCACAAATTTTTATCGATTTTGCTCATACACCAGATTCTTTGATAAAAATATTGCAGCAAGCCCGGAATATGACAAAATCTAGATTATTGATATTGTTTGGCTGCGGCGGTGATCGTGATACTAAAAAGCGCCCGCAAATGGGCAAAATTGCTTGTGAATTGGCTGATTTAGCCATTATTACCGATGATAATCCTCGATATGAGGATCCCGCACAAATTCGTTATGATATAGTGAAATCTTGTAAAAAAGATAAATTTATTGAAATTGAAGATCGTAAAATTGCCATTAAAAAAGCCATCTCTCTTCTTCAAGAAAATGATATTCTTATTTTAGCTGGAAAAGGTCATGAAAAATATCAAATTATTGGTGATAAAAAAATAGAACTAGATGAGGAAAAAATTATTACAAAACACCTAAATGATAAAAAATACCACGCCTAACACAAAAATAGAGCCAATTCAAGAATATAATCCACAAAATGGTGATATTATTGATATGAAATCCAGTGATAATCTATATCTCAATCTAGCATATGTTAGCCATAACAATGAGGCTGAAAAATTTATAGTTAACAGCAATGATACTTGTGTAGCTTGCTTTATTAACCAGTTCATAAATTAATAGCTGATTCATCATTTTAACTGTTAACAATTTTTTTGATAATGAATTTTAACATTAAGAATCTATATAGTAACAACCACCTAGCAAGAATAAACGCTGATTTTTTTACCTTTCTAACAAAAAATCGACTTAACCTTGCGCAGCAATTAAAATCAGCGAAAGAAGATAAGTTAGATAAAAGGCAAGAAAGTGATCTTTTGATAGAGATATCGAAAATTTTGGAAGATTTTTTAGTAAATTTATTTGGAATTGAATCTGAGAATAAAAAGTTACAGCAAAAGCATTATGATTTAGCTATAATTTATAAAATTAAGCGTAATTTCGTACAGCGCGTTGTGGCAAAAGAGCTTAAAGAGCAAATAGATGATTTTGATGGCTTTAGATTTTTGCAAGATAAAAAAATAACAGGCGATATTGATGAGATTGAATTAAAATTGGCTCAAAAAATTGATAAATCAGCTGAAGAAGATCTTGAAATATTAAAAAAATATAGCGCATGGGCTTTGTATAGCGATAAGGGGAAAAAATTTCATAGAAATGGTGCACTCTTTATATTGCCACAAAAAATTGATTATCAGAATTTAATTAACCCGAGTAAAATTGAGCAAACAATTGACCCATCCAATCGTGGCTTTAATTTAACCGATCAAGGATACAACCTAAATCGCAATCTATCCGAAGCCAATTATTGTATATTTTGCCACAAACAAGAAAAAGATTCATGTCGCAAAGGAGTTTTGAATCAAGAGCAAAGCCAATCTTGCAAAACCAACCCCCTTGGGATCGATCTTCATGGCTGTCCTTTAGATGAAAAAATATCAGAGATGAATTTGCTAAAGTCGCAAGGATTTTCTATCGCGGCATTAGCTATGGCAATAATCGACAATCCAATGATTGCAGGCACTGGACATCGCATTTGCAATGATTGTATGAAATCTTGCATCTATCAAAAACAAGATCCGGTCGATATTCCACAAATTGAGAGTCGTATTTTAAAAGATGTTTTAGCGCTGCCTTATGGCTTTGAAATTTACTCACTTTTAACAAGATGGAACCCATTAAATCTTGAAAATACCTTACCTAAAAAAAGCAGTGGCAAAAAAATTCTAATTTGTGGCCTTGGCCCTGCTGGATATACTTTGGCGCATTATTTACTCAATGAGGGCCATGAAATTGTAGCAATTGACGGACTTAAAATAGAGCCTTTGAATCCCAAAATTTCAGGAATTGATGAGCTTGGCAATCGCTGTGATTTTAAACCAATAAAATATCTTGATGAAATTTATGAACCATTATCTTCAAGGCAAATTGGTGGTTTTGGTGGAGTTGCTGAATATGGTATAACAGTGAGATGGGATAAAAATTTCTTAAAAGTTATTCGCTTATTATTAGAAAGAAGAGAAAATTTTCAAATGTTTGGAGGCATTCGTTTTGGCTCATCAATTACCGACAAGATGGCTTTTGAAACTTATGACTTTGATCATATCGCCTTGTGTATTGGAGCCGGCAAGCCTAAAATTATTGATATTGAAAATAATTTTGCCAAAGGCGTTAGGCTGGCCTCAGATTTCTTGATGTCTTTGCAATTAACTGGCGCTTTTAAAGAAGAGCTTTTCACTAACTTACAAATTCGCCTGCCAATCATTGTTATTGGCGGTGGCTTAACAGCCATTGATACCGCTTGTGAAGCGCAAGCTTATTACTTTGTTCAGATCAAAAAATTCGCGCAAAAAGTTAAAATATTGGGAAAAAAAAATATTTGGCCACTTCTCAACGAGGAAGAAAAAATAATAGCTACAGAATTTCTAAAAGATCATGAGAGATTAAATTTACACCAATCTTCACTTAATAATAATTTATGCCATAATACTAGCGACGCACATGACGAAGCATCTAATAGCATCAATGATAATGAGTTTTGTCATAGCTTTCCTGCGGTCAAAGTAATATATCGTAAGAAAATTCAAGATTCGCCATCTTATCGATTAAACCACGAAGAACTTAAAAAGGCTTTTGAGCA
Organism: Rickettsiales bacterium UBA1997; assembly: GCA_002335845.1. The sequence goes on from DDCV01000151.1 coordinate 16,105, forward strand.
AAATATTGAATTTATTGAAGAAAAGCGGCCAAAAAAAGCTATTTTAGATGATTTTGGCCATATAAATTCTCTTGAATGTAGTGATGGCAGTATTTTTAATTGCAAATCGTTATTAATAGCCGCTGGAACTTTGCCAAATATCTCACCCGTAACGCAAGATAAGATTGATATAAATCTTGATGGCAAATATTTTTCTCAAGTAAAAGAGTTAAATAATGGCCTCAATTTTATCACGAAGATCAATAAAAATAATCAAGCTATAAGCTTTTTTGGTGATTTGCATCCTGATTTTGAAGGAAATGTTGTCAAGGCTATGGCAAGCGCTAAATATGGTTATCAACAAATAAATGAGATTCTACTTTGCAATGATTCATCACATAAAGCTGTGCTTAATGATGATTTACGTCAAACTCTTGGCAGCGCACAGTCTCGCTTTAGTGACAAAGCACTGGATAATTCTACTAACAATGAGTTTTGTCATGATGATTTTAGAAAGAAGATAGCGACGAATTTTGTGGCCCAAATTCATAAAATTGAAAGATTGTCGCCATATGTTATTGAAATTACCATCCATGCGCCTCTTTTAGTAAAAAATACTCAAGTTGGGCAAATTTTTCGCCTACAGAACTTTCATAAATTTGCTAAAAAAATCAAAAATCAAATTGCTGCCATGGAAGGCATTGCCTTAACGGCCCTAGATATTGATCGCAAAAACGGCTTAATAAGTGGTATCGCTGTTGAAACTGGTGGATCAACAAGCCTGATTCAGTATTTCAAGGTTGGTGAGCCTTGTGTTTTTATGGGTCCAAGTGGAGAAGCAACCAACATACCAAAAAACGAAACCGTAGTAATTATCGGTGGTGGCCGCGGTAATCAGCCCCTCACAGCACTAGCTGAAGCTTTTATGCAAAATGGTTGCAAAGTTATATTTTTTGCTGGATATCGCAAAAATGATTATGTAGCGCGCCAAGAAAGAATGGAAAATTCTTGCCATCAGATAATTTTTGCTATTGAAGAAGAAAAGCCAAATTTAAAATTAAATAAAAGCACATCGAGACAATTTTGCGGAACAGTAATTGATGCGATTAAAGATTATTTTTTACAACACAACACTAGCAACGCACGATCATACTGTGGTGATAAAGCATCTGGCAATATTAGAGCTAGTGAATTTTATCATGATAAATTAGAAAAAAAACACGAGGACATAGGTAAGATTGATCGAATATTTACTATTGGCAATAATTATCTAATGCATGAAATAGCTAAGTTGCGTCACAAAAATATAGTGCCAGCCTTCAAAGAAGCAAAATATGCTATAACCAGCCTTAACTCACCAATGCAATGCATGATGAAGGGAGTTTGCGCACAGTGCTTGCAAAAAAGAGTAAATGATGCAGGTGAAACTGAATATTTCTATTCCTGCGCTAATCAAGATCAAAATATGGATAATTTTGACTTTCAACATCTGCATTATCGCTGTGAACAAAACTCTTTATCAGAGAAAATAACCAAATTATGGATCAATTACATAAACAACTAATTGATAACTGTTTTTTAAATTTTTTATACAAATATTGCCCAGAGATAAAAAATGGACAAAAAGGTGTAGGATTAAACTATACTATTTCCCACATTTAATCAAATTAGTCTTGAGGATAAAATTTAAGCAACAAATCGCCGTGTATAGTGTATACATAGTCACCCCTGCAAAACCCATTNNTTAAATTTTATACCAAAAATAATAAGGTTAAATGTGGTATTAAGATGGAATTTGGTATTATCTATAATATCTGGCAAATATCAAGCATTCTTAGGGAAAAAGCCCATTCATTATCATACCAAGAACAGACTTTAACGAAATTTCCGCCTATTACCTTAGTTTGAGTTGAATCAAAGCATGAGCTATGATTTGAGTGATTAAAATCTATCGAAACTAGTGGTTCATCAACATATCTTAGAACCTCTTTCATGCTAGTCTCACTATATTCTTTGATAACAGAATTAATTTCATCCTTACTAGTTTCTTTACTAGCAATAAAATTAAGATCTACCATTGAAACATTCGGCGTAGGTACACGGATAGCACCACCATCAAGCTTGCCTTTTAATTCTGGTAAAACCAGGCCAATAGCTTTAGCGGCGCCGGTTGAAGTTGGGATCATTGACATGGCGCAAGCTCTTGCTCTTCTTAGATCTTTANNGGTCATAAAACCTTTTTCAATGCCTATCTTATCATTTATAGCTTTAGCGATAGGAGCTAGACAATTTGTTGTACAAGACCCAACTGAGACCACATTATCTTGAGATGTTATTTGATGATGATTAACGCCATAAACTATAGTTTTAGTAATATCATCTTTTGCTGGAGCGGAAATTAAAACCTTTTTAGCGCCTGCACCAATATGAAGTGAAGCTTTTTTAGTGGTAGCAAAAACTCCAGTGCATTCAAATATAACATCAGCTCCCAATTCGGACCAAGGCAGGTTTTCAGGGTTTCTATCGCTAACAATTAAAACTTTTTTGCCATCAATAATTAGGGAATTTTCAGCGATTTCAATCTTTTTACTAAAAGATCCGTGAACCGAATCATATCTAAGCAGATGAGCCAATGTCTCAAGTGGAGCTGAAGCATTTATTGCCACCAAATTAATATCGCTATATTTTTTATCTTCAAAAATAGCCCTAACAACACAACGACCAATTCTGCCAAGACCGTTAATAGCAACATTTATTGTCATAAAATGGAAATTTAATTAATAATTATTCAAAGCAATAAAAGCCCCTAAGCGCCTATTACAACCCATGATATTTTAATTGTTAAGTTTTTTTTGTTGATTTATGCCATTTCCATAAGTCAATTGAAGACAGGTCTTAGAGTTGCTAGTTTTGGAAGTTAAAATACTATAACTCGATTTTTAATTAAAAAAAGACAAAATTCCTTGATCAATCTAAGGTACAAGTTGTAATTCAGATATGAAATATCCAGAAAATATGCTACGAAAT
>DDCV01000030.1 GCA_002335845.1 Rickettsiales bacterium UBA1997
TCTTAAAGAGTTTTGGCACCATGGGCCTATTACTGATACCTCATACTCTTCTAAGATACCTAAAAATATAATTATCCAAGAATTAGAAGATTTTAATAGAAACTTTGATCTTCTGTTTGAAGACCTTCATGGCATTGGCACAAGAGTTCTTCGAGTTATTGCTGAATCTATAGGCATTGAAAAAAACTTTTTTGATTCTTGGACAGAAAAAGGTAATTCACTTTTAAGACCTATCCATTATCCACCAGTAAAAAATACCACAAATATTCATAGAGCAAGAGCTCATGAGGATATTAATCTAATTACCTTACTTGTTGGAGCTGAAGAGGGTGGCTTGGAGGTATTAAATAAAAATGATGAATGGATTAGGGTTCAACCTAGTTCTAATTCAATCGTTTGTAATATAGGGGACATGATGCAACTTGTTACAAATAAAAAATTAAAAAGTACTACTCATAGAGTCGTTCAATATGTTGAGAATGAACCAACATCAAGATACAGCATCCCGTTTTTTATGCATCCTTCTCCAGAGACAGATCTAAGAGATATATTTAAACAAGGCTCAAAGGGAGTCTCAGCTCATGACTTTTTAAATGAAAGATTAAAGGCAATTAAGTTATACTAATAGCATGGAATACCTACAAATACTGATCGGATTTATTGGACTTATAGCTTTAGCAATTCCTTTTTCAAATAATTTAAAATTAATTAATTATAAACATGTAGCTGGTGGAATAATTTTTCAAGTTATTCTTGCAGCAGTGCTTTTAAAAGTGCCACTAATCACTTCTTTTTTTGAATATCTTTCTAATGGCGTCGAGGTCTTAAAAGTTGCTACTGCTGAAGGATCAAGCTTTATATTTGGATATCTTGGTGGAGGTGAATCGCCATATGTTGAATCTCAAAAAGGTTCTGCAATTATTTTTGCTTTTAATATTCTTCCATTTATTATTGTCATGTCCTGTTTTACAGCTGTCTTGTGGTATTGGAGAGTTCTTCCTATTTTGGTGAAAGGTTTTTCAGCAGTATGTCAAAAACTTTTTAATATCGGTGGTCCAATAGGATTAGGTTCTGCAGCAAATGTTTTTGTTGGTCAAGTAGAGGCTCCTCTACTGATAAGACCTTATCTTAAAGATTTATCTAAAAAAGAGCTACTTATTCTAATGACAACAGGTATGGCAACAGTTGCTGGCTCTGTAATGATTGCTCTCGTAAGCATGCTAGATATGAAATTTGATGGCATCAATTTAATACAACATTTTTTAATTGCTTCAATACTTTCTGTACCTGCTGCTATTGTTTATGCAAACATAATGATTCCTTCCAATCACGTTACAGACTTTGAGTCTTCCAATACTCCAAGAGTCTATGAAAGCACAATGGACGCTATTACAAGGGGTACAAGCGATGGCCTAAATATAGCTTTAGGAGTTGGTTCAATTGTATTGGCATTTATTGCTCTGGTTTATGTTGCTGATTCAATAATAGGATTAATCCCATTAACTTTAGGTGGAGAACCTTTGTCGATTCAACTTATTCTTGGTTATATGTTTGCTCCTATAGCCTGGCTGATGGGTGTTCCATGGAGTGAGGCTTTAGTCTCTGGTAAATTGCTAGGAATTAAAACAGCTCTTAATGAATTTGTTGCCTATGGTGAGCTTGCATCTTTATCAGAAGGTGTTCTTTCAGATAGATCAAGACTAATAACGCTTTATGGTTTATGTGGTTTTGCAAATTTCTCTTCTATTGGAATTCTCGTTTCCGGTATTAGCGCGATGGCTCCTGAAAAGAAGCCTGAGCTTATAGAGGTTTCATTTAAGGCTTTAATAGGCGCAACCTTAGCCTCATGCATGACCGGACTAGTCCTTTCTCTTTATATCTAATTAAATATAACGATAACTAAATTAAGATGAGAGGCAAATAATAGCCAAATAATGTAAGGTAAAAATAAGTATGCTGCTAGCTTATTGATTCCCCACATTAGATTAATTAAATAAATATTTAGCCCAATTAAAAGATATATATCTATTAGAGCTATTAATGGTTGATGGAATGCAAAAAACAACCAAGACCACATTGTGTTAAATACCAACTGCAATAAAAATAGTTTATAAACTTTTGAATAGGTAAGAAAAGCCGATATACCCATCAAAATATACAAAATAGGCCATACAATCCCAAAGACATAACCAGGTGGATTCAAGCTTGATTTTATTAAATCTTGATACCAGGGGTCTGATGCGGTGTTGGATGAGGATAGCCCTCCAAGAACAAGAGCAATTAAGATATATAGAAAAACTAAATACTTATTTTTAAGCAAGTTATTTAATTCTTAGAAATCTAAGAACTGTATTTTTAATATCAGCTATCAAAGAAGATCCATGCGGTCTTGCTTCAATGAAAAGGTAAAAAGAAATAAATACTGTTGCTAAAACAAAAACTATAACTGAATCGTATTGTGCCATGGCTGTATTATAAATATATTTAATTTAAATGTTAGTGGATTTTAATTTTTTTCAACTATTAATGACCCTATTGAGTAACCTGCACCAAATGAGCAAATAACCCCTTTTTCACCTTTGCTTAGATCATTATATAGATCAAAAGCAAACATAGATCCTGCAGACGCTAGATTGCCAAAATCTTTCATTGGAAGGGGCGCCAATTCTTCATCAAAACTATCAGTTCCTAATACTTTTGAAACTATTAGTCTTATCATTTTTCCATTAGCCTGATGCAACCAAAATTTTGATATCTCATCTGGCTTTATGTTGTTTTTATTAAGTTGTTCTAATATTGTTTTAGCAACAAGAGGGCAAACCTCTTTAAAAACACTTCTTCCATTTTGATAAAATAAAAGCTCTTCAGGAGTTTTTTGATTAGAAGCTGTTCTGTTTAGATAACTTAAATCACTTCTAATATTATTAGAAAACTTAGTGACCAGCTTCCTATCAATTATTTTAAAACCAGACTCATTTGTTTGTTGGAGAATGGTAGCAACACAGCCATCACCAAATATAAAATGCACATCTCTATTAGAAAAATTTAAACCTGGTGTAGTTATTTCAGGATTTATTACTAAAATGGTTTTAGCCATACCAGATACAATATCTGTAAAGGCATTACTAAGAGCAAAGGTTGTAGATGAACATCCTACTAACATATCATACGCATAACCATCAATACCAAGCTCTTCTTGAATTTCTATTGCTACAGCCGGATAGTTCCTTCCTGAATGAGAAGTGCCAAGAATTACGCCATCGATTTGATCAGCAGTAATATTTGCTTTGGCCATTGCCTTTTTTGCAGCCTCTATCCCAACTCTTGCTAATAATGATAGTTCAGACGCATCTTCATTTTTAGTAATGGGCCTCATCATAGTTGGATCTAGTGAATTTTTTTTATCGATAAGTCTTCTGGTTTTGATGCCAGATGCTTTGAGAATAAATTCTTCAGATGAATGTGCTTTTGCTTTAATTGACTCACTTTCTATTAATGAAGCATTTTCTTTATTAAAATTATCAACATAGGTATTGTAGGAGTCCACCACTTCCTTATTAGTAGTTAACTCGTCCGGATACCATAAACCAGTTCCAATAATACTTATATCATTCATGTTATTTATTAAATTTATAATTGGGTTTATTATAAATTATGTTTAAAAATTTAACTATTGATAAAAAATTTATTAATGAATCTTTATCATCTAATGAAAACATAAAAGGCGTTGTTACTATTAGTCATGGAATGGCAGAGCATATGCATAGATATTCGTGGTTGATTAAACATTTCAATTCTTCTGGTTATCACGTTGTCTCTGCAGATCATATAGGACATGGTTCTTACATAGATCATGGAGGCTTGCCTGGATATTTTGGTGAGGGCAACGACCTTGAAAATATTGAAAATAACTTAGTTTCTGTTCTTGAGTATGCTAATCATAAATTCCCAACATTAAAAAAAATTCTATTTAGCCATAGCATGGGTTCATGGATAGCTCTAGGCGTTATTCAGAAATATAAATATATAGATGCATTAATATTATCTGGATCCTCTTTAATTCCTAATAAAGTGGTCACTTCACAAAAGAGATTGGTATCATTTCTAATTCTTATATTTGGAGATAAGTCTTATAGCAAACTTTTAGATAAAATCACCATGAGAAAAAACAATTCTTTGTTTAGCCCAAATAGAACCCCTAATGATTGGTTAACTAGAGATACTTCAAGTGTTGATGAGTATACTGATGATAATAAATGTGGATTTTTAGTTACAAATTCTTTGTGGCTTCAGCTCTGTAATCAATTTTTAAAAGTATTTAAATCATCAAATTACATAGAATCAAATAAATCTCTTCCAATATATATCATCTCTGGTGATAAAGACCCTGTTGGAAATAGCGGTAAAGGAGTTAAAGATTTAAATAAATTTCTTTCATCAATTTTTACAAATACAACTATGAATCTGGTTAAAGAAGCTAGGCATGAGGTATTTAGTGAAATAAATAAAGATGAATCTTACGCAAATATGATTGATTTTATTGATTCTCATATAAAATAACTCAATGCTTAAAAATATATATAAATATCCAGAGTTGGAGAGAGTTGACCTTGATTCTGGAAGGCATTATCTTGATTCTACTGGCTCACCAGTTCCAAGTGTTACTACTATTCTCAGCAATACCTCAACTAAATCAGATGGAATTGATAAATGGAGGCAGAGGGTTGGGGATATTGAAGCTGATAGAGTTATAAAGCAAAGCACTGATATCGGGACTGCTGTTCACGAAGCTCTAGAGGCTTACCTTAAAAAAGAAGAGTGGGATACTTTTGATGTATCCATATCAGATGAAAGTATATCAAGAAAAATTTCTCAAAA
>DDCV01000075.1 GCA_002335845.1 Rickettsiales bacterium UBA1997
TCCCATCTTTAATACTATATTTAACCTTCTTATTTTTGGTCTAAAATTTAAGCAATAAATCTTATGTATATCACTATACACCGCGATTTATTGCTTAAATTTTATCCTCAAAACTAATTTGATTAAATGTAGTATTAAAGATGGGAAATGGTATAAGTACGAAATTTAAGTGGCATTTAATATCTAACTTATCTTACAATTTTTTGACATCGAAGTCAACCCCTATTTTCCTACAATCTTTCACATGGCTGTTTTTATAAATTATGTTTTCTAAATTAGAATTTCTTATCGCTTGGCGTTACCTTCGCTCTAAAAGAAAAGAAGGCTTTATTTCAATTACAGCAATTTTTTCTTTTATTGGTATTATGATTGGAGTGGCGACTCTTATTATTGTAATGTCGGTGATGAATGGCTTTCGCTTTGAGCTTGTGAGTCGAATTATTGGCATCAATTCGCATTTAACTGTTTATAGTCAAGAAGTTGATATTCTAAATCACCGCAATCTCACCGATACTATTTCAAAACTTAATCAGGTTGAATATGTCAATCCATTGATTGAAAAGCATGTTATGCTATCAAGTAAAAATAATAATAAGGGCGGATTTGTTAAGGGAATTAAACTTAAAGATTTAAAGCATAAAAAACTTATTACTGATAATATTGTTGCTGGTGAAATTGAGAGCATAAATAATAAAAATGCAGTAATAATTGGTGTGAATATTGCCAAATCGATGAATCTAAATATTGGTGATAAATTTAAAATTATTTCAGCTGATACTAGCGAAACAATACTTGGTACAATTCCGCGCATCAAAACTTATGAGGTTGGAGGAATTTTCGATAGCGGTATGTTTGAATATGATTCAACGACGGTTTTTATGAATTTTGAGATGGCACAAATTCATTTTCGTCTCAAAGGCAGCGCTACAGCCATTGAGATTTTTGCTCAAGATATTAATCAATTAGAAGAGATTAAAGACAATATTTATCCTGTTTTAATCGGAAATCCTAATCTTTATTTTAACGATTGGCAGCAAGCTAATGCTAGCTTTATTGATGCTTTAAAAGTTGAGAGAACAGCAATGTTTTTGATTTTAACTCTCATTATCTTAGTGGCAGCTTTTAATGTGATTTCTAGCATGATTATGTTAGTTAATGACAAGAAGAAAAATATCGCTCTCTTACGAACTCTAGGTATGACAAAATCTGCAATTTTGCGAATATTTTTAATTTGCGGCTCATCGATTGGATTTTTTGGAACAGCTTTAGGATTGATAATTGGCACTTCTTTTGCTAGCAATATTAATGAAATTAAACTATGGCTAGAATCAATTACAGATGTCTCGCTATTTAATCCAGCAATTTACTTTCTATCCAATCTACCTGCAAAAATATTCATGAGTGATATTATTTTAATTACATCAATGTCTTTATCAATTTCCTTCTTAGCTACAATTTATCCAGCTTTTAAGGCAAGCAAATCTAATCCAGCAGATGTTTTGCGCTATGAGTAGTCAAAGTCTTTTCTTATGGAGTCGGCCTCATGCCACAGATGCGATGCTAATTTTGTACAAAGGTAATAAAATCAAGGAATCCTGCAAACTTCTTGCCCAGAATCGGTAAAGGCACCAGATACGGTTGCTGATGGTTTTCTTTCTTGAACTTGCTGTAAGTTAGTTTCTTGGTTTTGCGTAGATCTTTTTAGGATGGACTTCATTTCGCCGACCATTATTGTTATTTTCTTTTATAGTATCTTTTAGCTCTCTTATTTTTCCATTTTTTTTGGCATTGCTTATGTCAAATATTTCTATTATTTTATCTTTATCTTGCAAAATAGCTTGTTTTAATGCCTCATTCGGTATTATTCCTTCTGTAGTAACGCCACTAAGCTTTACTACTTCTTTACTTTCTATAACTCCCCTATTATCACGAAACTGAATTGCTAAACCATTATCTTGCAACTCTTTGATTCTGCCTGACTCATGAATAGAAATTGGATTTCCAAAAACACAATTAGTATCATAATATAAATTATCTCCTGTTAATAGCTCAGGATGAAGGGATCTAGAAATAATTGACTTTCTAACCTCTTCTTTTGATCTACTGGCTACATCTTGAGCAAGCTTTTCTATTTGCTCTTCGGAAAAAAGTTTTGATACTCTTTGAAACCTTTCTGGATCAAGTTCAAAAATTTCAGGAATTGGCTCAGAATCTCTTAAAGACTCTTTATGACCTTCATAAAGATTTAAAATATAATCCTGCAAAATTGGATGCATAATAGCAGAAAATTTTACCATAGCATTAAGAATATTATCTCCCGCTCTGGTTTTGGAAGATAAAGTTGCTTCTGTCACTGCCTTGTCTGAAAAATCGCATCTAGCAAGAAGATCTTCTATAATGTCCCATCTTTGATTATAAATAAGCCTTGTTAGGGCATTATTTGAAAATTGATCGCGATTTTCTGAGAAATTTATACCAAGCTTTTTTGTTAGATCTATACCGCTTGAAATTTGTTTATTGCCTTGAATTGTGCCGCCATTATTATAAATTCGAGTTATTTTTCTAAATTCATCCATCCAATCTGAATTTGGATCTCTAGCTTCAGCAGCTTCAGCTTGTTGGTTGGCACCTAAAAAAAATGGCAGCTGGTATTGCTGTTAACGCAGTTCTTGCAATGGAGGATAAGGCGGGTGCAAATAAAGCAGATGAAAATATTGCTGGGTTCATAATTGCAGATTTGAAGATTGATAAAAACTATCAACCAGTGCACTGATTAATAGTAATTAATTTTTATGTAAATTGACCTTTGCTCAAGATAAACTTTGTTTACAACATCATATCAAAAAATCTGAAATATTGCAATAAAAATTTGCGATCTAAAAAGTGTAATGTCCACATTTTTTCGGACACTAAATTTATGCTATTTCCATAAATTAAGTATCTA
>DDCV01000116.1:0-975 GCA_002335845.1 Rickettsiales bacterium UBA1997
CATATCATCGCTATCGAGGTCAAGATCTAGATTATCTAGATCGAAGTCGTCTTCTAAGCTATTATTGTCACCAAGATCTTGTGAATTATTGTTTTGCAATTCTTGATGCATTGATTTGTTATCTTGGCTTTCTGTGTCTTCGATATCGCTTTGCTCTTTGTTGCCCAAAGATGATTGCGACTCTTCAATGTCATTTAAGCCTAATTCATCTATTATAGAATTTTGAGATGCATATTCTTTTACATCTTTTGCGATATCATTTTGTGTGTTTTTTATTTCATCATTTTGTTGCAAAAATGATTCTTCTTGCGATTCTTCTGCTGACATCTCTTGTGTAAAATCTTTTTGTCCCGAACCATCTGACTCCATCTTTGGGGACTGCGTTGCTAAATCTTCAAAATCTAAACTCTCGAACTCTTCATCAAAATCATCTAAATCACTTGTAAGATCGCTACTAATATCCTCGCCGGCAGTGCTTTGATGGCTTTTAAGAAAATCAGAATTTATTTCCTCATTTTGATTTGATTCATTTGCATTTTCTGTTTCAAAGCTTGGTTTCTTAGCCATGTTTTGTGTTGAATTTGAGTTGTTATTATCGGGATTATTTTTGGTGGCTTTATTTATTGTTTTGGTACTTTGATCTTTTGATTTACTAAGATCGAAATTATTAATTTTATTCTTAATGGACTCTAGAATTTCTAGAGTGCTTTTCTGAGACATTTAGTTTTGAATTGCAATTAAGAGCTGCCTTGGTGCCACCATATAATATATTATGGTATTGCTAAAAAGATTTAGTGGTAACTTTTAGTTAGTTGAGGCTATAATAATCAACTAAATTTTGCTTTATTTAAAATTTTTTTACAGGCTATCTCATGCTAACCTTAATCTTGAAAAATAAATATGTAAATAGCTTGGATAATCAATGAATTTTAAAAAGATTTTATTTTTTAAACTTTAAACCCAGATCCGTCAATA
>DDCV01000116.1:1058-14786 GCA_002335845.1 Rickettsiales bacterium UBA1997
TATTGACGGATCTGGGTTAAAAAATAAAATTACCAAAATTCATTGATTATTCGATATTTTTTTAAGATTTCTTGCTCTTGGCGCGAGATACAAGAGATTTTTTCCCTCTAGATTTAGATTGAAAGCTATGCAAAACCTTTTCAGCTTCACTAAAAGGCACGGCAAAGAAAGAAAAGCTATCAAACATTTTGATGTCATCGATGCATCTTTTATCAAGATTTGTTTCTTGATGGATGAAATTAACAAGTGAAGGAACATCTTTCATATCCTCCCTACCCTTGGCAATAAATAATCTGGCAGTTCCCTTGCGATCAATATAGCCTTTGTTATTGTGACCCTGCGATCTATTGCCAGACATGCCGAGATTATCGTAAGAGAAATCTTTGTTTTTCTTATAGGCTGATATGTCGCTTATTTTATTATAGCTGCTTTCATTAAGCTCTTCTTTGAAAGCCATTCTTAACAAAGCTGCCAATGTTATCTTGGGATCTGCATTTTCTTGCAAAATTTCTGCAGCAATATCTTCAAGATCGGTAAAATTGCCATGACTTATAATTTCAGCAAGACTGCTTTTTATTCTTTGCTTTTTGCTGTCAATAACTTCGGAAATATTTGGAATTGTTTGTTTGGTTATTTTAGCATTAGCAATTCTTTGAATAGAAATAAGCTTACGATATTCTGAAGGAGTGATTAGAGTGACAGCAGTTCCTTGCTTGCCGGCGCGACCCGTTCTACCAATGCGATGCACATAGCTTTCTGGATCTTGTGGCAAAGAATAATTTATAACATGAGTTAGGCTGTCAATGTCGATACCACGAGCTGCAACATCGGTAGCAACTAATATATTTATCTTTTTGGCGCGAAATTGCTGCAACACTTTTTCACGCTGACCTTGAGACAAATCGCCATGAATTGCACTAGCTCTGCAACTTCTATTGCCAAGCTTGATAGCTATTTCATCGGCATCAACTTTAGTGCGACAAAAAACAACGCCATAAAAATCTACTTCAACATCAATTATACGAAATAAAGCTTCGAATTTATCGGATTGAGAAACCTCAAAATAAATTTGCTCAATATTATCGCGACTAATTTGATCAGAAGCTATGGATATAGTTTCGTAATCAGACATGTAGTTTTTAGCTAATTTTTCAACATGTCTTGGCATTGTTGCTGAAAATAAAATAGTTCGACGCTCTTTTGGCGCGGCCTTTAAGATATTTTCAATATCTTCAACAAAGCCCATATTAAGCATCTCATCAGCTTCATCCAAAACAATGTGAGACACTTTTGACATATCTAGAGTTTTGCGCTTTAGATGGTCTAGAATTCGTCCTGGAGTACCAACTATAATATCAACGCCGCGTTGCAATCTAGCAATTTGTCTTTCAATTGGTTGTCCACCATAAACAGCTGATATTATAACCTTATGCTCCGCTGCGAATGAATTGAGTTCTTCGGTAACTTGAATAGCTAATTCACGAGTTGGCGCCAATATAACTGACTGTACATATCCTGATTTAGGAACTGTTTTTTCTATCAAAGGAATACCAAAAGCTCCGGTTTTTCCTGTTCCCGTTTGAGCTTTTGCGATAAGATCTTTGCTTTGCTGCAAAATAAACGGAATGGCTTGCTTTTGAACTGGCGTTGGCTCTTCGAAGCCTTTTTTGTCAAGGCAATCTAGCATGGATTGAGATAATCCGAGGTCTTTAAATTTTACAAGGTTGGTCATTTATAATTTATTGAGGTTATGAAAATTAAGGAGCCTTAATTTTTAATATTGTAATTACTCAACTATTTAAGTATTTAAATAATTAATAGTTGATTAATCTACAAATTATAAGGAGTTTCAATAGCATTTTTATCTTTTAAAGTCAACTAATTAAGCTTCTTACAAAGTCGCTATTAACTGATAAAGGTTAATTTTATTGATATTTTTTAATTTTAAAAACACTTTATTTTCGTGATGTATAGCTATTTAGCAAAAAGAGTTTTTCTAATTATTCCGACATTATTTATAATAATGTTGATTAATTTTGCCATTATACAAACTGCGCCTGGTGGGCCTGTGGAAAAGCTACTTTCTAGCCTTAATGACTCCACCAATGTTGCCAGCGAAATATCTAATCAAAATTTTAACTCAAATTTTACCAATAATCAGCCAAATTATAACCAAGAATATATTTCATCTTATGGCATTGATCCAGAAATTATTAGCCAAATCGAAAAAGATTATGGCTTTGATAAACCTTTTTTAACAAGATTCTTTTTAACTCTAAAAAAATTCATCACCTTTGATTTTGGCTCAAGTTTTTATCAAGATAAGAAGGTCACCGAGCTTTTGTTAGAAAAAATGCCGGTTTCTATATCCCTAGGATTATGGACAACGCTAATTATCTACGCTGTCTCCATTCCTCTTGGCATCAAAAAAGCTGTGAAAGATGGCACTAAATTTGATATTTGGTCAAGCACTATCGTGATAATTTGCAATGCTATACCCTCTTTTTTATTCGCTATTTTGCTAATAGTTTTATTTGCGGGCGGCAATTTTTTTAATATATTTCCTTTGCGCGGCCTAACTTCGCCAAATTTTAGTGAATTAAGTATATTTGCAAAGATTTTGGATTATTTTTGGCATTTATGTTTGCCAATAATATCGATGGTTATTGGTGGCTTTGCCTCTTTAACATTTTTTGTTAAAAATTCTTTTATTGAAGAAATTAATAAACAATATGTTACAACCGCTTATGCTAAAGGCCTGAGAGAAAAGCAAATTTTATATAAGCATGTTTTTCGCAATGCCATGATGATTATTGTCGCTGGTTTGCCAGCATCTTTGATTGGTATATTTTTTACCAATTCCATGCTGATTGAAATTATATTTTCTTTAGACGGTCTTGGCCTAATGGGCTATGAAGCGGTGATAAATAGAGATTATCCCATAATTTTTGCCACATTATATATTTTTACTCTTTTGGGATTAATAATGAATATAATTAGCGATATATCCTATAAATTAGTTGATCCAAGAGTTAATTTTGAGAGCAGCCGTTAGTATTAAATTTAAATCGATCTTAACAATAACCAACCAATGAAAACAACATTAATTATCGGCGCTGGTTCAAATGCTGATTTTCAAATGAGAAAAACAGGCGAAAATAAAGAAGAAGATATAAAGCCAATCAATATGCCAACAGGTGAAGAGTTGGTTAGAAAAATAGAGAAGTTTGGCAATGAGATTATTGATTTTTGTTTACCTAAATCTTTTTGTGAATCAATTAATAAACTTAACTACCCAGACTACTTGGAGCAATTAAGAACTCTTGATAGAAAAAAAAATATTGTTGCACGATTTGGAAATTTGCCAATAAAGCCCTACATTCACTTATCGGATCTTATTTATAAGTACGATCCAGTCTCAATTGATAATTTTTTAGCACAAATTAATGATGAAAAAATTGATATAAAAAGTTCTATTAAAATAGAAGGCAATGAAACGGAAAAGGAAATAAGAGAAAATTTAATTAAAGCTGGCAAAGAATTGATTGCCTTTATCTTGCTGATTCACGAAGATGATGAAATTTTTACCTCACAAAATAAAATTTGGTATAGATGGTTGCAGCACGCCATATTAAATTGCGCACCTACTATAGATGAAATATGCCAAAAAATAAAAGATGATTTTAGTATCATTTCATTCAATTATGATCGCAGTTTAGAATTTTTTCTAAAAGAAAAGCTCAAGCCCAAAATTTACCAATCAATAAAAAAGAAAATAATCTATCCCTATGGCTCACTAAACTCTGACCTAACTCAAAGAAATGAAGAATATGGCGCTATAAAAAAAATTTATGATAATTATCTTTATTCTCTCAGCAATAAAGCAAATAGCTTTGAAGCTATTGGCGATTTATTTTTAAATGAAAATAGCTTTCTAAAGCAAATAGCGCAAAATATTAGAGTTGTTGGTGAAAGACAAAATGAGGTTTGCAAAGATCAATTTGAAAAAGCCAAGGAATATGTCGGCAAGTCTCATAAATTATATTTATTGGGATTTGGCTTTATTAAAGAAAATTGTGAAAAGCTGGGATTTAAGGAGTTTTCAAAAAATATACGCAACTTACTATATTCAAGCACTCATGCCACAATGGCGGGCGAATATTGGTACAGAAATTCTGTTAAATTAGGTGAATTTTCTCCTATCAGCTACACAAATTTTGACAATAAAAGCAAAGTTAATGATGAATTTAAGAGTCAATTCTCACTCTTACTTATAAAAAATAATGATGGAAATTTTAACTCACTTTATAAACTATCAACAAGAGGAGTTTATAATGCTTTGGAGGGTGATTTTGATCTTTTTTTGTGATCATCCTATTCAAGATAAAATATCCTAACAAACCAATTAACCAACAATGCTAGAAGATATAAATAATATTTACCTCATATCAATTCTTATATTGATCTTCTGCTCGGGTATTTTTTCTTGCTGCGAAACTTCGATTACCGCAGTTTCGCGCGCCAAAATTCATCAACTCAAAGCAGCAGGCAACAAAAAGGCCATCAAGATTGATCAGCTTTTAGAAAATCGTGAAAAAGTTGTTAGCGCCATGTTAGTGGGCAATAACGCTGTCAATATTTTGGCCTCAGCTTTGGCAGCTAGTATTTTTATTAAAGCATTTGGTGAAGCTGGATTATTTTATGCCACAATCATTATGACGACTTTGGTAATTATTTTTGCTGAAATTATGCCCAAAACTTTTGCCATAAAAGCGCCTGATAAGATGCTAATGATATTTTTTCCAATTATTTGGTTTATTGTAAATTTCTTTTATCCCTTAACAAATTTCTTACAAAAAATTGTTAACAAATTTGTTGCCATTTTCTTTTCAAACAAAGTTACAGCGTCAAAATTGGAGGAGCTCGCAGAAATTAGAAGCGCTGTTGAAATTAAGGCTATTGAGGGTGGGATTGTAAAAAAGGACAAGGATTTAATCGATGGCGTGCTTGATCTTTCAGATACTGATATTAGTGAAATTATGGTTTATCGCAAAGATATTGAATCAATCGACGTCGCTCAAGATAAAAAAACTATAATTGAATTAGCTTTGGCTAGTAAATTTAGCAAAATACCATTATGGCGCCAAGATAAGGAAAATATAATAGCCATATTAAACAGTAAAAAATTGGCTAAGGAAATTTATCAATTAAGGCAAAATAATCAAAATATCGATGAGATTGATTTGAGCAAAATATGTAGCGATCCAATATTTGTACCAATGACTAATAGTCTCAAAGCCCAACTTGACGAGTTTCGAAAGAATCGCAATAAGATTGCTATTGTTATTGATGAATATAGTGCGCTACAAGGATTGATTACTTTGCAAGATATTGTTGAAGAAATTGTCGGCGAAATAAAAGATCAAGATGATGTGTTGGGACAAAAAATCACCAAAACCCGCTCTGGCGCTTATAAAGTTCCAGCCAAAACATTGATTCGCGATATTAATCGTATCTTAGATTGGAGTCTTGAAGAAAGCGACGAAGCCTATAACATTAATGCTTTAATTATTAATAATCTTGGCCGCATTCCTCAGCTTGACGAGAAATTTTTAATTGGTAATTATGAATTTGAAGTCTTTAAAAGAAATGAATTCGAGTTAGAGCAATTAAAAATAGCAAGAAAAAATAGCAAGATATGAGAAATAATGTAGCAATAATAATACCAGCCCGACTTGCATCTCAAAGATTGCCCGATAAGCCTTTGGTTAATATTTGTGGCAAAAGCATGATTCAAAGAGTTTATGAAAAGGCTGCTAAAACTGGCATCAAAGATATTTTTATTGCCTGCGATGGTCAAAAAATTGCTAATGAGGTGAAGAAATTTGGCGGAAATTATATTATAACCGATCCAGATTTGCCATCCGGCACAGATCGCATTTACGCAGCATATCAAGAAATTAGTAAAAATGGCAAAAACTTTGATTATATTATAAATTTACAAGGTGATTTGCCAAATGTTGATCATGAAGTAATTAATGCAGCGATTGAGGCGATATCAAAAAATGATTGTGATATTGCCACTTTGGCTAGCAAAATAGAGTCTGTTAGAGAAGTAAAAGATCCTAATATTGTAAAAATAGCTATTGCGTTTAAAGAAAAAAAATATGGTCAGGCCTTATATTTTTCAAGAAGCCCAATTCCTTTTTATAGAGATGAACAAGAGAATATTTTAAAAGATCAGCAATATTATCATCACATTGGAATTTATGCTTATACCAAAAAAGCCTTGATAAAATTTGTTTCCCTAAAGCAATCGAATCTTGAAAAGATAGAAAGCCTTGAGCAATTAAGGGCGCTAGAAAATGATATGAAAATTGTAGTTAATATTGTTAATTCCAATCCTTTATCGGTTGATACAAAAAATGACCTAGAAATTATCACAAAAATAATTACAAATGAAGAATCTTGATCCAAGCAAAATATTTAACGGACATTGTGAATTTCTATTCGGAGCTCATAATTATTCGCAAATCAATAAATCTCATTATCCAGAATTTGCCTTTATTGGCGCTTCTAATGTTGGAAAGTCAAGCTTAATAAATGCTTTATTAAAGCAAAAAATTGCCATTGTCTCCAATACGCCTGGACGCACTAGGCAGCTTAATTTTTTTAAATTAAGTGGCTTTAAAGATGGTTTTGTTATTGTTGATATGCCGGGATATGGCTTTGCCAAAGCTAGCGATAAAGATATTACTCATTGGCAAAGATGTGCTTTTGAATATTTGGCTCAAAGGCCAAATTTACAGAGGGTTTATTTGCTTGTGGATCCTAAAAAAGGTTTAAAGGATGGAGATTTAGAGATGATTAATAATTTTAATACATTGGCCATTTCGTTTCAGATTGTTCTTACAAAATGTGACAAGATTTTAATTGAACAGCAAGACGCGTTTCAAGAAAAAATAGATAATATGGGCAAGAAGTGGCCAGCACTTTTTAATCAAATCATTAAAACTAGTAGTACAAAAAACTATGGTATTAAAGATTTACAATGGTCTTTAATTGAATTGTTAAAATTCTTGTAAATTAGACACCATTAGATAAATAATTAAATTAAATATTTTCTCATATTTTACTCTTTTCATTATAAAAATTTTTATAAAAAAGAGTAAAGATAGACAAAAAGATGATATTTTAATTTAATTAGCCAATAGTATCAATGAAAGATCTTATTTTGATTGCTTTACTAACAAGCTTTGTAATTTTTACTCTAGTATTTTTACTCAATAGCGCTAGTTTAAAATCTCGACCCGCTAAAAACTTGAAACTAAATGACAAAAAAAACTCAAAATAACAAAAAATCTGCTAATATTATTGATATAGTAAAGGCTCATGAAGAATTGACGCCAAAACAAATCGTTGCTGAATTAGACAGCGATATCGTTGGGCAAGATGAAGCTAAAAAAGCAGTAGCAATAGCTCTTCGTAATCGTTATCGCCGCAAACTAGTGGAGCCTCCTTTGCGTGAAGAAATAATGCCCAAAAATATTTTGATGAGTGGTCCTACCGGTGTTGGTAAAACTGAAATTGCTCGCCGCTTAGCTAGATTAGTCAACGCTCCTTTTGTTAAAGTTGAAGCTACTAAATTTACTGAAGTTGGTTATGTTGGACGCGACATTGACTCAATAATTCGTGATCTTGCTGATGTTGCTGTAAAAGATGTGAAGATTAGTATGCGCAAAGATGTTGAGGCTAGAGCTACTAAATATGCCAAAAAGCGTATTTTGAATGTTTTGTTGGGCAAGGATGCTCAAAAAGAAACTAAGGATAAATTTAGCAAGATGCTTGATGAAGGAAGTCTTGATGATAAGGAAATTGAGCTTGAAATATTAGACTCTGGATCATCATCTGCAAGCTTTGATATTCCTGGAGCTCATGTTGGCATGATAAATATTTCCGATATGATTGGCAAAGCTATGGGTAGCGAGAAGCGTAAAAAATCACGAATGACAGTAGAAGATGCGCTCAAAAATTTAATTGCCGAAGAGTCAGACAAGATGATTGACGAAGATAAGGTAATTAAAAATGCTATTTTATCTGTAGAAAATGATGGAATTGTTTTTATCGATGAAATTGATAAAATATGTACAAAATCTAATTTGCGTGGTGGTGAAGTTTCGCGCGAAGGAGTGCAGCGAGATTTACTGCCATTGGTAGAAGGAACGACGATTAGCACAAAATATGGCTTAATTAAAACAGATCATATTTTATTTATTGCCTCTGGCGCCTTTCATGTTGCCAAACCTTCTGATCTACTGCCAGAACTACAAGGAAGGTTTCCAATTAGAGTTAAGTTAAAACCGTTAACTGAGGATGATTTAGTGCAAATTCTTATTGAGCCAAAATCAAGCCTCATTAAGCAATATTGCGCTTTAATTAAGGTCGAAAATATTGAACTTAAATTTACCAATGACGGTATTAAGCAAATCGCCAGCCTGTCTCATAAGGTAAATAGCGAGATTGAAAATATTGGTGCTCGCAGATTACATACAATGATTGAGAAAATCCTTGAAGAAATAAGCTTTAACGCTAGCGAAACAAAAGATGGAACTTCAATAAAAATTGATAAAAAATATGTCGACAAATATGTTGGCGATATTGTTTCGTCAAAAAGTGATTTATCTAAATTTATTCTTTAGTATTTTTTAACTATGCCAATAATTTTGGCACTAAAATAGCACTCAAAATGATTCCGCGTTACTCGAGGCCAGAAATGGTTAATATTTGGTCACAAGAAAATAAATATAAAATTTGGTTTGATATTGAAATTTATGCTCTTGAGGCATTGGAAGAAATTAAAATAGCTCCAATAGGAACGGCGCAAAGAATTCGAACAAACTTTGAAAAGTCTGGCGGTGAATTTGATCCTAAAAGAATTGATGAAATTGAGTCCACAACAAAGCATGATGTGATAGCGTTTTTAACTCATTTAGCAGAGCTGGTTGGTGAAAATTCGCGCTTTATTCATTATGGCATGACAAGTTCCGATATTCTTGATAGCAGCTTGTCAGTACAGCTTAATCAAGCCTCGGAAATTCTTATAAAAAATCTTGATGAATTGCTTGTGGCCATCAAAAAACAAGCCATAAAACATAAAAATACAATTTGCGTTGGCAGATCTCATGGCATTCATGCTGAGCCAGTGACTTTTGGATTAAAAATGGCAAGATTCTACGCCGAGTTTAAAAGAAATTTAGAAAGATTAAAAAATGCCCAAAAAGAAATTGCTGTTTGTGCAATTTCTGGCGCAGTTGGAACCTATGCTAATATAGATCCCTTTGTTGAAAATTATGTTGCCAATAAGCTTAACCTGACTAGTGAAACAGTTTCTAGTCAAGTTATTCCCAGGGATAGACACGCAATGTTCTTTGCAACTCTTGGAGTTATAGCCTCATCAATTGAGAATATGGCCACAGAAATTCGTCACCTACAAAGAACCGAAGTTCTAGAAGTTGAAGAGTTTTTTAGTAAGGGTCAAAAAGGTAGCTCAGCAATGCCTCATAAACGCAACCCTGTTTTAAGCGAAAATCTAACGGGACTTGCAAGAATAGTTCGCAGCGCTGTGAATCCTGCCCTTGAAAATGTTGCTTTATGGCATGAANNTTTCTCATTCTTCAGTTGAAAGAATGATTGCCCCCGATTCTACAATTACATTAAATTTTGCCCTGGTTAGGTTAACTGGATTAGTTGAAAATTTACTAATATATCCAGATAAAATGCGTAAAAACCTTGACCAACTTGGCGGCCTGGTATTTTCACAAAGAGTTTTGTTAGCGCTAATTGAAGAAGGAAAAATATCTCGTGAGGAATCTTATAAAATAGTTCAAACCAATGCCATGAAAGTTTGGTCAGGGGAGTCAAATAGCTTTCTTGAATTGCTAAAGAAAGATAGTTTAGTTGTCGAGAAGCTTGGTCTTGAAAAGTTAGATAGTATTTTTGACGAATCTTATCACACTAAAAATATTGATCATATTTTTAGTAAAGTTTTTGCTTAAAAAACTCATAGATATAATTTCTAACCTCTTTTTCCTTGCTAATATGAGGGGCGTGACCACATTTCTCAAAAGATATGTCGGTTAAATCTCTTATTTTTTCTTTAAAATAATCTTTCTGCGAATTATGAACAATCATATCACCGATACCATGAAAATATAAAGTGCTGGGAAAGTTATCAAAATCAATATCGAAGCAAGAAAAACGACCTAATTCCTGAAGCCAATATATAAGAGATTTATTATTGCTATTCTCCAGAGCAAGATTTTGTATGATATTTTTACTATTGATATCATTAATAATAGTAAGAATAGAGAATTTTTTTATAGTTTTATTGGGTGCTGCTTTGAAATTATTTAGGAAATCTTGGTAAGAATTTTTTGGCATTGCTGCCTTTATTTTTGAATTTTTAACAAATTGAAATGGAGGGGCAA
Organism: Rickettsiales bacterium UBA1997; assembly: GCA_002335845.1. Next base: position 11,546 of record DDCV01000116.1, read on the forward strand.
TTAAAATTAAAAGTTTTGGCTTTATAATTTTTTTAGCGATAAGTCTAGAAGCAAGTTGGCCTCCCAAACTCCATCCTATTATGCAATCAATGTTTTTGTAGGTCTTTGAAAATTCACAAAAGAAATCGTCAACACAATGATTCAAAAAATAATTATAGCTAGAAACTTTGAAGTCAGAAAAATGATGGTGATCAAAGATATATTCCAGTGAATCAAATTTTTGACCCCAGCCTGATAGGCAAACAACTTCCCTCAATTATTCGCCGATAAAATCTAAGCCACCGAATTTCTTTTTAAAATCCATAACTCTTTTATCGTTTGAGTTAACAAATTTTTGATTGTCTTTCTGCCACGCTGGATGATTTTTTGGATCCATATCAAGTTTTAATACTTCGCCTTCCTTACCCCAGCTTGTGAGGATTTGAAATTTAGAGCCATCAGTCATCTCAACATTAACTAAATGTTGCTTAGGATGAGTTAACTCAGAATTTTTTTTATTGCTAGACATCTTAAGTTTTATTAAAATTTTATTAAAAGGCTATTTAGTAACTATAAATAAGCGGCAATTAGAGTTATATGCTTTACCTCTAAATCTTATCTCTCTAACAATATAAAGTCAATGATCAATAGCTTGTGGTAACTGCTAAAATTTATATATCATTAAGGGTCTAGACCCATCATTAATTAATTCTAATAGTTGACATCATGTCCTAAAAATGACATACTAAGAATAGTTAATTATAAAGTTTTCTTGGTATAAGTTGACTTTGTAAATAAAGATAGTAGAGTATATACTATAATTGAAGTATCAATTCTACTTGTCACTTACTTAGATTATAAATGCACTTTACAAGTACGATTACCTAGTCTATAAGTTTTTAAATATGACTTTTTTTATACCATTTAAAAAAAAAATTTTTTCTTTTTCAAGGTCTCTTTTTGCAGAAAGGACTGTTGTTTTTGTTACCAATGGTGGCATTAAAAATGTTACCTTAAGTCCCTTTCTTCAATTTTTATTAGTATTTTTTGTAGCATGGGTTATTATATTATTTCAACAATCCATAAGATATGATAATATTATAAACTCCAAGCTAGTTGAGATTAAAAAGCTTAAATCTATTAACACGTATTTTGAAGGCGAATTTAATGCCCTAAATGATGAGCTTGAGAAGGTTAATGAATATCTCAACGTAATATCGGGAGATAAACATTCCGTAAATTCAGTAAAAAATAATCACAACATCTTGCTGCCTCAAGAAATTAAAGCCATCAACCTATCTGAGATTAACAGTAGAAATCTGGATAAGATCAAAAAAATAAGCAATCAGATTGGTAATATTGGTCAATTTGCCTTAAATAGAATTAGTGAGCTTGAAGAAGGTTTGGGATTAACTGGACTAAATCTAGAGCAAATACCAAAAAAGAATTTTTTAAATAAATCAATTAAAACCCCTAAATATACTGGCAATGATCACGCTATCTTAGCGCAAGGCGGACCCTTGGAAGACAATGTTTTAATGGATAAGGAAATATTGAATTCTACAAAGGATTATGATTTTAGCAGAATTTCTAAAAAAATAAAATTTAATAATAAGGTTAGTCATCTAATATTTCTTGAAAATCTTGCCTCCTCATTGCCTCTAAAAAAGCCAATGAAAGACTTCTATATATCTAGCAGCTTTGGGTACAGAACCGACCCTCTAACAAGCAAAAGAGCTCTGCATAGGGGCCAGGATTTTGTTGGACCAAGAAACGCAGAAATTATAAGCCCTTCAAAGGGTAAGGTAATTTTAGCAGGCTATTTTGCTGAATATGGTAAGGCTGTGGTAATAGATCATGGATTTGGAATAACTACACGGTATGGCCATCTATCAAAAATAAAAGTAAAAAAAGGTCAAATAATTAAAGATGGTCAAGTTATTGGCTTACAAGGAAATACAGGGAGAAGCACTGGTTCTCATTTACATTACGAAGTGCGATACAAAAACAACCCCCTCAATCCTAGAAAATTCATTAAAGCAGGAGAGCATATTTTTAAAGAAAAAGATGAGGAAGTGAATTTTATCAATAGTTAATTCATTATTTTACAAATTAGAACATTTTATGAAGCAATTATCGCCTACAAACAACATCTCTAACAGCAATATATTAAGCAGGGTTAAGTCGGGAGTATCAAGTAAAAAAGGCTCCTTAATAGAAGTGGTTAATAACTCTAGATCAAAAATAATACATAAGTCTATGCCAACAATATTAGCTGATGATTTAAAAATTGAAGGCACAATATCTAGCTTAGGAATTATCGAAGTTGAGGGCTATGTTAATGGAATCATAGAGGCTTCCCATATAACCATTAGGGAAAGAGGTTCAATTGAGGGAGAAATTATATCGCTCGAACAGCTAAATATAAAGGGCAAATTCGATGGATCAATAAAAGCTAAGCAAATCAATATATTCAATAAAGCTGAAGTTAATGGCAGCATTGAATATGAAATATTATCCGTTGAGGATGGGGCGAGTATAGATGGTCAATTCAAGAAAACTATTATGGATGGTAAAAATAAAGATGTCAAAAATTAACCAAAATACAAAGAAAATTCATCCAAAGAATCTCATATTTTTAATATTAGTGAACTGAAAAACGATGATTGATTATAAAGATTCTAATAAAGTATGTTCAATAAATTCTGATCTTAAGATAAGTCGAGATGCCAAGCTTAAGGATTATGCCGACATCACGCCATTAGGTAATTTTAAAAATAAACAAAAAATAGCCTTTAATGCCATCAATAATATTAGAGCTAATATAAGAAAAATTAAAAACTCATAGCCTTCAGCAGTGTCAGGTCTAGATGATTTAAAAAAGAAGGCCAAAAAATTAGTTAACTTGTTATTGCGATTGAAGAGGTAAATGCGCGTAAAAATCTTACAACGATAATTTTAAAACCCCGCCCATGTAAAAATCAAAAATTTTAATTTACTAAGTTTGATTTTTAGCATCATGCTTTCAACATCTACTACTACTGCTGCTGCTGCAGAAGAAAAAATTATACATGGTAATTATTATGCCAATTCCCGCCTTTAAATTTTTATAGCCGAGCATATTTTTGCTATCACTTCGTTTGAAATTATTCTTGATTCTTGACTTATTTTTAATGCTGCATCGGCAATAAAAATAATATTTTTATCGTGTAAAAACTCTATCTTACTTAGATCAATTAGATCATTAATTTTATTTTTTTTA
>DDCV01000038.1 GCA_002335845.1 Rickettsiales bacterium UBA1997
CATCGCCAGTGATACCGCCACCGCCACAGGATGATTATAATGCATTGTTACTGAAGGCAGCAGAAGAAGAAGAAGAATTTATGTCAGTATCATCAGCAGGTACAAATGAAGAGCAAGATCTTAGCAATTTTCCATTACAAGTAGGTTCAGATAAGGGATTAGAACAAAAAAATTCTCCACGAGCAAACCTATTGTCAGATATATTAGCAGAAGCGAGTGAGTCCACAAATGTATTGTGTGACAAAGAAGCAGAGAGGGAAAATCAGAAATATACTAACCCAGTACAATCTCTAAGATTATTAGCGACTGAAACAGGGGCGCGTGATCCTTGTTTTTCTGACCCACGTACTGAGGGGGTAATTGAAGGCGCTCTTGATGGCGTAGGACGTAATGCACAAACAGGTAATGCAGCAGAAAATAACGCAGGACATAGGGATAAATTACCAAGTACAACACCTCAACCTATCGCAGTGGAACGAGGTCGGGAGCGGCAACGTGCTAACATGAGTGATCCTGGAGCAGGTATGGGTCAATAAGGGTCTAGACCCAAATAATATTATTAAAAATCATTAATAATATATTTTACTTAAGGCTGGATTTGGTATAATAATATCTTAACTTTCTGGTCGGTCATTTATACTCAAAATATTTTGTCCAAATAATCAGAAAGTTAAAATGATATAATACCAAAGTTCATCTTTAAAATAGGTTGGTATTTATTAAATTTTAGCTTCATCTTTTTGTTTTTAAAAGCCATAAAGCCTCAGCCCTTATGGGAATAAGGGCTTTATTTTATGATTTTTAAAATTCAAAAATATTTTGCTAAAGATTTAATTAAAGATGGATTTTGGTATAAGCTAATAATGGCTAAATTTTTGTTATTCTATTTTATAATAAATTTCTAAATAATTTTAATTATTAAATATTTATGCCTAATACAAACAATAATGATGGTCCGCCGCAAGTTACAAATGGTTTTGACTCTGTAAGATCTGATGTAGGCAGCTCAAGGTTCGATATTCTTCATAATAAACCTTCCGATGGTAATGAGCCTGAAGATATAGATGCAATTAAGAGGCGATTAGCATATCTTGAAGAACAAAACACTCTCTTGAAAAGTCAAAACACAAATCTTGCCAGAGAAAAAGATGCAGCCTTGGAAAGACTCAGAAATATCGATAAACTTACATCACAACAACCGTATTTTACTAGTCCGAGTCCTATGGAAGTAGAATCTGTTGCAACTGTTACTGCAACAATATTTCCTCTAGTTCCTACACCACATCTTAGTGGAGAAGATATTGAAAAAAGAATTGCTTTTAGTGGTTGGGAGACGGGAGAACATGCTAGTGATTTGAAGGATATAAGTGAATGTTCAAGTGGAATTATAAGCAGCATCGCAAATACGCCAAAAATCTTAGATACATTTGATAAGGGATATCAAAAATTACAATATGACCCAAATAAACACCGATTGAGCATTGAAAAATCAGCGGATGGGTTCGGGAGGTATTTTAAGGTAGATGCGCAATTGGCGGGTGAAAGAGTTGCTAGCTTTTATGTTGCAGGAGCTCAATATTGCGACAGCTTGCACATTCCAGTCGATGACAATAACAAATCTTACCAAAAGTCAAATCAATATATCGATGCAATAGAGCAGCTAGGAGGCAAGGAAAAACAAGCAATATATGAAAGATTTTATATTAATATTAAGACCATGACTGATTGTTGTTTTTTAATGGCAATTTGCGATACAGAAATCAAATTAAACACTGATCTTAGTGATAAAAAAGATCAAATAACTGGATATCTTGATTCAATTATCAATAATACAGAATATGGTGAGGGTAAATCAGAAGAATTGCAACAAATATCAGATTCTTTTATCGATTTTATGTCGCGTAATATAAAATCTAGGGCGGGGTTTTATTACATAGAAAATGATATAGAATATTTAGTAGATTTTAGAGATTGCCTAATTGATAAATCAACGAAAGATATGGCAAGTCATTTTCTATATATGACTCCACTTGAAAGGAAAGACCAATTATATGAAAAATTAAATCCCTATTTTTTTCAATATTCCGTACCTCAGACGCAAATTCACGGTAGTGCAGCGGTTGCGCGGGAGCAGCAATCTCTTGCTTTGGGACAATCACATTGTATCGAAGGCTTGCAGCAGATAGAAAGTCCATGGGATACCCCAAGAACTTATGACATACAACAACAAACACAACTGGACGGCTCTCTTTCTTCTCCACGGAGCCTGTCATCGGGTTCATCAAGTACCCCTGCACCTACAGCCCGCACAGATAGCAATGATCAAACCCCAAGTACGCCAAGTGTTTTACCATCAGTAGAAAGAGCACCACCTTCACCTAGTCCAGGTGAAACTTATGCATCGACAAGAGGGCTGGAAAATAAAAGGTGATCGCATCACAATTATAGATGGATTTTAGTGTTAAATAATGCTTATAAGGTATTTTTTATTTCCTGCAAAATATTCTCATGCAATTCCTTGTTGCCACAAGCTAAAACCCTAACATGAGACTTTAGATCTAAATCATTTCCTTGCCAATCAGTTATAATTCCACCAGCTTCTTCAATTATTATTTGCGTTGCTGCATAATCATAACATTTAAGACCTGGTTCAATGACAACATCAACCAGCCCCATAGCTAAGCAAGCAAAGCTATAGCAATCGCCGCCATAAATTATGCCACCTATTTTTTGATATTTGGTTAATTTTGTGAGATGTTCCAAGATTTTTTTATCCTCATTCTGAAAATAATATGGTGATGATGAGCCCATCACCGCATCTGCTACCTTGGTAACTTTTCTGGTTTTTATCCTATGACAAAGCAATTCATTGCCGTTTAAAGATATTGTTTTGTCATTAAAGTCCGACTGGACTTCGCCAATAGTTTGGCGTGAATTAGCGTCAAAATGTTTTTGACGCGATATATCATCACAAAGCAATTCATTGCCGTTTAAAGATATTGTTTTGTCATTAAAGTCCGACTGGACTTCGCCAATAGTTTGGCGTGCATTGCTGTCAAAAAACCAAGCGCCTTGATCTTTAATGCCAAGCCATCTTTCATTGGTGATGGGCTGATTAACAATTCCAAGAATTGGCTTTTTATTGCGAGTCAGAGAGATTAATGTGCCAAAAATTGGGCGGCCAATTATAAAAGATGAAGTGCCATCAATTGGATCTAAAACCCAAATAAATTCAGCTTTTTCGTTAATATTATCATATTCTTCGCCAATTATACCGTGGTTTGGATATTTTTTTTGGATATGATCGCGCATCATGGCCTCAATTTCTCGATCGGCTTTTGTTACCGGCGTGTTATCTTCCTTTTCCCGTTCGCCATTGGGTAAGCGAAAATATTTTTTAGCAATTTGCGCCGATTTATCAGCCAAAAAATTAGCAAAATCGATTAATTCTTGATTTATCATGAGTTATTAACCAGTTCATAAATTAATAGACATTCTAACTGCAATATTTTTCCTTTTAAAGTTACTTTAGAATACCAAAGTAGCAATAAGTACTATGACATTCTAAAACAACTTTAAAAAGCAAAATCTTTTTATTATAATGTCTATTAATTTATGAACTGGTTAATAGTTAATGAAAGTTAATTTTGTTAAAATTAGTTTCATTGATGAATTTTAACATTTCAAATTAATATTTTACATGAAAGAGCGTATCGCAATTATTTCTGGTTACAGATCGGCTATGGGTAAAGCTGGTGGTGTTTTTAAAAATTTAACAGCGCATGATTTGGGGTCAAGAGTGGCCAAGGAGGTTTTAATTCGCTCTAATATTGATGCTAGTTTAATTGATGAGGTAATTATTGGCAATGTATCGCAGCCTGCAGAAGCGGCCAATATTGCTCGAGTTATTGCTTTAAAGGCGGGAGTGCCGGAAAATGTACCAGCTTTTACTGTGCATCGTAACTGCGCTTCAGGCATGGAGGCTATTACCTCGGCAGCTTCAAAGATCAATAATGGCGAAGCCGAAATAATCCTAGCTGGCGGCGTTGAGTCGATGAGTAATATTCCATTGATGTTTAACAAAAAAATGGAAGGTTTTTTTGGCAATTTAATGCGATCAAGAAAATTGTCGCAAAAAATTGCTACTTTTTTAAGTTTTAGACCAAGTTTTTTAGCGCCAATTATTGGCTTGAAGCAAGGTTTAACAGATCCTATTTCTGGTTTGATGATGGGTAGTACGGCGGAGAATATCGCTAATGATTTTAAAATTTCGCGCCAAGAGCAAGATAAATTTGCCTTAGAATCTCATAAAAAAGCAACAAAAGCTATAGAATCAGGAATTTTTGCTGAAGAAATTATTCCAATCTATAATGATGATAAAAAATCAGCAATGATTGATGAAGATGAGGGCGTTAGAAAGAAGCAATCAATAAAAGATTTAGAGAAGCTAAAGCCATATTTTGATCGAATATCAGGCTCTGTGACAGTCGGCAATTCATCGCAAGTTACGGATGGCGCTGCTTTTGTGTTATTGATGTCTGAGCAGGTGGCTAAAAAATTACAAAAACAATATGATTTTGAAATTTTAGGATATCTAACCGATTTTGCTTATGCAGGAATGGATCCTTCAAGAATGGGTTTAGGACCTGTTTTTGCTACCAAAAAGCTATTTGATAAAACTGGCAAAAAACTTGATCAAATGGACTTAATTGAAATCAACGAGGCTTTTGCTGCACAAGTTATTGGTTGTAAAAAAGCTTTTGCTGATAAAGAATTCTGTAAGAAAAATTTTAACATGAGCGAGCCTTTTGGAAAAATTGATGATAAGATTTTAAATGTTAATGGTGGCGGTGTAGCTCTTGGTCATCCAGTTGGAATGTCAGGCACGAGAATTATAATACATGCTTTGCGTGAGCTAAAAAGGCGCAAGAAAAAAACCGCTCTAGCTACTCTTTGTGTTGGCGGTGGTCAAGGCGGGGCATGTTTACTTGAGTTAAAATAAAATCTACGTAATACTATTTCCATAAATTTCTTATTAAACTTTTTTAACTATAAATTATTAAATAATGAAAATAGAAAATATATCAGCTGGACAATTGCCAGATAAAATCAATGTTATTATTGAAGTTCCGATGAACTCTGATCCAGTAAAGTATGAAATGGACAAGGATAGTGGCGCTATTTTTGTTGATCGCTTTATTGCAACGCCAATGTATTATCCATGCAATTATGGTTTTATTCCACACACTCTATCTGACGATGGTGATCCAGCCGATGTTTTAGTTGTTTCTGACTTTCCAATTGTTTCGGGTGCGGTTATTACTGCTAAACCAGTTGGGGTTTTGATTATGGAAGATGAAAAGGGGATGGATGAAAAAATTATTGCGGTTCCCGCTAAAAAACTTAACTCACAATATGAGAATATTGAGTCTTATGAAGAGTTGCCACAAACTTTAATAAATAAAATTAAGCATTTCTTTGAGCATTATAAGGATTTAGAAAGTGGCAAATGGGTTAAAATTAAATCATTTGAGGGAGCAAAAAAAGCTAATGATTTAATACAAGAAGCCATTGATCGCCACAATAAAAATAAATAGCTCTATCAATTATATTCAATAATTAATTAAATCCAAAATAGATTCTAAAATTTTTTTATGATTATTACCAGCTTTGCAGTTTTTCTTCTAATCTTTGTATTTATTGGTGTTTTATCATCAATTAAGGCAAAAAATAGCACCTCAGATTACTTGCTAGCTGGTCAGTCGGTGCAGCCTTGGCTAGTAGCACTTTCGGCTGTAGCAACAACCAATAGCGGCTATATGTTTGTCGGCATGATTGGCTATACCTACCTCTATGGGCTATCATCTTTTTGGCTAATGTTTGGCTGGATTTTTGGTGATTTGATGGCGTCACTATTTATTCATAAGCAAATTAGAATAACCACGACCAAACAAAAAGTTCTTAGTTTTGCTGGCCTTATTAGCAATTGGCATGGTCAAAATTATAAAAAAGTTAGAATAGTTGCGGGATTAATAACTGTTATTTTTCTTGGAACTTATGCCGCCGCTCAATTAAAAGCTGGCAGCAAGGCTTTGCATATAATTTTTGGCTGGGACTATTCAGTGGGCGCTATAATTGGTTCAATTATGGTGATGCTTTATTGTTTTGCTGGAGGCATAAGAGCCTCAATTTGGACGGACGCAGCTCAGTCATTTGTTATGTTTATTGCGATGATTGTTATATTAGCTTTATCAATTGTTAATATTGGTGGTCTTGTTGATTTATATAGCAAGCTTGATAATGTTTCGCCTTCATATCTAAAATTTTTCCCTGAAGGACTAGGGATGAATTTCTTTGGCGGAGGCCTGTTATTTGTGATTGGCTGGCTGTTTAGCGGCTTTGGTATTGTCGGTCAGCCTCATATTATGGTGCGCTTTATGACAATGCAAAAGCCAGAAAATATCACTAAGGTGCGCTACTATTATTATAGTTTTTATACATCATTTTTTGCCTTAACAATTCTCACGGGAATGGTGGCAAGATTAATCTTTGTTGATAGTAATAGTTTTGATGCTGAATTAGCTTTGCCAAAGATGGCGCAAAAATTCTTGCCAGAAATATTGATTGGTTTAGTGTTGGCAGGATTATTTGCCGCTACTATGTCAACAGCTGATTCGCAAATTTTAAGCTGCTCGGCAGCTCTAACTAATGACTTTAAAAAGATTACTAAGAAAAATTATATTATTACAAAGCTAGCAACGGTTTTTGTCACAATAATAGCATTGTTAATCTCTCTTTTTGGCAGCAACAGTGTTTATAGTCTGGTTTTAATAGCTTGGTCATCACTGGCATCTTCTTTTGCGCCAATTTTAGCCTTATACGCTTTAAATAAAAGAATTTCAGAAAATACAATGCTAATGATGATGATTATTGGATTTTCAATCACATTAATTTGGCGCCATTTTGGCTTTAATTCTCAAATAAACGAAGCGATGCCAGGTATTTTATCTGGTTTTGCGGTTTATTTTGTAGCAAAAATTTATAATAAATATAAATAAAATGATTAATTATTTAGGGGTTTGGACTCTTTTAAAAAAAGAAATTTGGCGTTTTTTAAAAGTATATCATCAGACCATACTTTCGCCCATTGTTAATATAATTTTATTTTTAGCAGTCTTTTCTCTATCTGTCGGTGGTAAAATTAAAACAATTGAAGGCGTTCCTTTTTCAATATTCATGGCTTCCGGGCTAATTATGATGGCAGCCATGCAAAATTCATTTGCCAACTCATCATCCTCTTTTGTTATGAGTAAAGTCTTGGGTTATTTTGCTGATTATGTGGTGCCGCCAATAGGAGCTTTTGGACTATTGTTAGCATTTACTTTAGGGGCGATTCTGCGAGGAATTTGCGTGGCTATTGTGGCATTTTTAGCAATTTCTATTTTTGTTCAACTTTCAGTTTTTAGCTTTGGCCACCTGTTATTTTATTTGATTTTTGCTTGTATGTTTTTATCGCTTTTAGGTGTATTATGTGGCGTTATATCTGAGACATTTGATCAAATGTCAGCGATGACAAGCTATGTCATAACGCCTCTTACATTCTTGTCTGGAACTTTTTATTCAACAAAATCTTTGCCAGAGTTTTGGTATAATATCTCAACCTACAATCCATTCTTTTATATGATAGATGGATTTCGTTATGCAATGACAGGTTATCACGACGGTAGTTTGGGAGTTGGAATGACAGCAATATTAGTAATCAATATTGTTTTGGGTTGTATTTTATATTTTTTAATTAAAAAAGGATATCGAATTAAATCATGAATTAAGTAGCTATTAATTGGCGTATAACCATTACGCTTTTTTAAAAATTACTCTTAAATTCTTAATGCCAATACATAAACTCAATTTACAAACCCAAATAAATCACCAAAATGTCCATAACCCAACAAAAATTCGACTATATTCGCCTTGCCCGTAGTAAAAATATTGGATCCATAAATTTTTTTCGCCTCTTAGACATTTGCAAAACCCCTAAACAGGCTCTAGAAGAAATAATAGACTCCCAACATAAAAACTTTAATCAAAATATTAAATTAGCTTCAGTTGAAGAAGTTGAAAAAGAAATTCAAGATTCTGAAAAATTTTCAGCAAAAATCATTACATTTTTTGATGATGAATATCCTTTTTTACTCAAAGAGATAGCCGATCCCCCTCCGGTAATTTCTGTAAAAGGCGATTTAGAATTACTTAAAGAACAAAATAATATAGCAATTGTTGGCGCAAGAAATGCTTCATTAAACGGCATGTCTTTTACTAATAAAATCGCCCATGATCTAGGGGCGCACAATGTTAAGATTGTTTCTGGAATGGCTCACGGTATTGATAAATCTGCCCATGAGTACTCTCTAAAAAGCGGGACCATTGCTGTTATCGCTGGTGGCATAGATAATATTTACCCTAAAGAAAATAGAAATTTATATCATAAGATTAGCGAAATGGGATTGTTAATAAGTGAGCAGCCCTTTGGCTCCTCCCCACTTGCTAGAAACTTTATTAGAAGAAATCGTATAATTTCCGGCCTATCGCAAGGGGTGGTTGTAATGGAGGCTGGGGTTAGGTCAGGCAGCTTAGCAACTGCGAATTTTGCAGCCAATCAAGGGCGTCAAGTTTTTGCAGTTCCAGGTGCGCCTTACAATCACCGTTCCATGGGTTGTAATAAGCTGATTAAGGAGGGCGCTAAAATTGTAGAAAATGTTAATGATATTTTAGAAGAAATACAATTTGTAAATAATGATGCTGACAAAAGTTTTAAAACCAAGATGAGCGAAAATGAGTCATCTGTTCAGCCGGTGGAAAATATAAGTGAATATCAAAATAAAATATTATCAATTTTAGACTTCGATGGTGTTGATATCGATTACATAGTCACGCAAACCAAGATTGCGCCTGAGACTGTAAAGTCTAGCTTAATGGAATTGGAAATAATGCAAAAAATCTACAGCAATAATGGCAAAATATCTCTCAAGTCTTCATCGTAACCTTATGCCAAAAACCATTTTTAAGATAGGTTAGTATTTATTAAATTTTAGCTTCATCTTTTTGTTTTTAAAAGCTATAAAGCCTCAACTCTTATGGGAGCATAGTCTTATACCAAGTTGCAATCTATAGCTTAGTTTTATCTTCATCTTTTTCCTTTTGTTATTTTATTTTTAATTTTGAAATAGCCAGCTATGTCGGCAATTAAAAATAAAATCCAAAAGAAAAAATATTTTGATAAAACTAAGCTATAGATTGCAACTTGGTATTAATAAGGTCATACATTTTATAGCTTTTAAAATTCAAAATATTTTGCCAAAGATTTAAGCAAAGATGGATTTTGTTATAATACTATTTCCATAAATTAAGTATCTAATTACAAAATATTTTTGCTTTTAGATTTAATTTTAAAGCGCCGTAGTATCTAGATACTTCAAGTTTTAAAATTAAATAATAAAAGCAACAAAGATGAAGTAATTAGATGCTTAATTTATGTAAATAGTATAAGATATAAATAGAGTTAGGTTAGGGCTGTGTGCGTTAATTGAAGGGATTTTTTAATATTAACCCGCGCATTAACTAAGTTGACCTTTTAACAAAAAGATTTTTT
>DDCV01000028.1 GCA_002335845.1 Rickettsiales bacterium UBA1997
CTTGCTACAATATTGAGTAAGTTGGTTTTGACATATTCTTTTGTTGTGTAGGTTGCATATCTATTGTCCGATATATCGTAATTATCATTAACATTTACATAGCCTTGTGATATAATCTCTTTTGTATCATATTCTTTTAATAAATAATTAACATTGAGTGTTATTTTATTACGACCGGATGATCCGGTTTCGGTAGTAAAAGTTGATGATATTGATTCATTGATGTCATAGCTAAGTATATATTTTGTTGTAGCATTTGACTCTATCTGTTGAGGGTTAAAAATATTATAAAGATTATTTTTTAATTCTTGATGAGATCGGTTACGTTTCTTTTGTATTTTGATTGACGATAGCTGCTCAACATATGATTGAGATTTATTTTGATCATAGATTACTTGAAAGCCACAACAAGATTGCAATATTAATGCAAAAAAAACTAAAATCTTTATAGTAAATGAGGGTCGCATTAACTAATCGCTTTTGTGTTTTTATATTTTAGAGCGCTTTTAACATAGTTTTGAAATATAGGATGTGCTGCAAATGGTCTTGATTTAAGTTCTGGGTGAAATTGAACGGCTATAAAAAAAGGATGATCTTTTATCTCTACAATCTCGGGCAGATTGTTGTTTGGTGACATTCCAGAAAATAACAAGCCTTTATCTTCTAGATCTTTGCGATAGTTAATATTAACTTCGTAGCGATGGCGATGCCTTTCGTCGATATTGTCTTTTTGATAAATTTTAGCCGCCAAGCTGTTTTTTGATATTTTGCATGGATAAGATCCAAGCCTCATTGTGCCGCCTAGATTTTCACTATCCTTAATAACTTTGTCACCTTTTTTACTGATCCATTCATTCATACTTCCCACCACAAACTCACCGCTTTTTGATATTTCATGAGAAGTGGCATCAGCTATACCAAGAACATTTCTAGCGTACTCGACCACTGTCATTTGCATACCAAAACATATGCCAAGATATGGAATTTTTTTGGTTCTAGCATTCTTTATCATGGTTATTTTTCCCTCAGTGCCATCAATTCCAAAGCCGCCTGGAACTAAAATTGCATGAATATCTGCTGGTAAATTTTGCTGATTTTTGCGAGCATTTATCCAGATAACATTGGCTTTTATATTTAATGAAATTGCGGCATGATTTATAGCCTCAAGAAGCGATTTATAAGAATCAGGGTAGCCAGTATATTTGCCAACAATAGCAATATTAACCTCATCTTGTGGATTGTTAATTGCTTCTCTAATCTTTAGCCACTTACTAAGGTTAATTTCATTATCATGTCTTAGATTAAAAAATTTTAATATTTCTCTGTCTAGACCATTTTCATGGTAAACTATTGGCACCTCATAAATTGACTTAACATTTGGTGCTGCAATCACTGATGACAAAGGCACTGATGTCATAAGGGCGATTTTTTTTATATGAGATTCACTAATTGGTTTTTCAGCGCGACATAATAAAAAATTAGGCTGAATGCCGATTGACCTTAGCTCCTTAACCGAATGTTGAGTTGGTTTTGTTTTTAATTCATCAGCACATTCTATGTAAGGCAGTAATGTTAAGTGTAAAAAGGCGCATTTTTCTGAGCCAAGTTCATAATGTAGCTGCCTAATAGCCTCAAAGAAAGGTAGTCCCTCAATATCGCCAATAGTTCCGCCGATTTCACAAAGCATAAAATCAACATCTTGTGATTCATTAAGGATGAATTTTTTTATAAGATCGGTTATGTGAGGAATGACCTGAACCGTGCCACCAAGATAATCTCCCCTCCTTTCTTTTGATAGTAATTCTGAATATATACGCCCAGCACTTACGCTGTCTGAATTTTTAGCATTAACATCGCTAAATCTTTCATAATGACCAAGATCAAGATCTGTTTCTGCACCATCTTCTGTAACAAAAACCTCGCCATGTTGTGTTGGGCTCATGGTGCCAGGATCTATGTTTAGGTAAGGATCAAGTTTTCTTAATCTAACTTTGTAGCCACGAGCTTGCAATAGCGTGCCAAGAGCGGCTGAGGCTAGGCCCTTGCCTAGAGAGGATACAACTCCACCTGTAACAAATATAAATCTTGTCATTTAATAATAATATTTTTAATCACATCTACAATCATAAATTGCTAAATTATAATTATCTATAAGATCTAATTTTAGTATTTAAAATTTATAAAAAATCGTAATTAATAGATTGTATTTAGTATAAATAATTTAAAACCACTTAATGGTAGATCTCAATTTAAAAAGAGTGATGACTGTTAATAAATTTACAAGATCATTTGTATAATTAACTAGTTGACTATGATAATATCTAAAATAACATGATTGTATTTATTTTGTGTTAAAATTCGCATTTTTATAATAAAAGTTACCTATGCCAACTATTAGTCAATTAATTAGAAATCCAAGAAAAAAGCAGTTAGCTAAAAATAAGGTTCCAGCCATGAAAGCTTGTCCTCAAAAAAGAGGAGTGTGCACTAGGGTATATACCACAACCCCAAAAAAACCTAACTCAGCACTTAGAAAAGTTGCTCGAGTTAAATTAACCAATGGTTTTGAGGTTATAGCATATATTCCGGGCGAGGGTCATAATTTACAGGAGCACTCTGTTGTTGCAATAAGAGGTGGGCGTGTAAAAGATTTGCCGGGTGTCAGATATCATGTTGTGAGAGGTAGCCTTGATACGCAGGGTGTTAAAAATCGAAAACAAAGACGCTCTAAATACGGTGCGCAAAAGCCTAAATAAACATTAATTAAGTAATAACCAATGAGAAGAAGAGCAGCAAAAATTAGAAAAATTTTCCCTGATGCAAAATATAAAGAAGTTGTTGTATCAAGGTTCATTAATCGCTTAATGAATGATGGCAAAAAATCTGTAGTTGAAAAGGCTCTTTATGAAGCCTTTGATAGAATTGAAAAAAAATTAGGCCGTCCTTCAATTGAAGTCTTTAAAGAAGCTCTTGAAAATGTAACTCCAAAAATTGAAGTTAGATCAAGAAGAATAGGTGGAGCTACTTATCAAATACCAGTCGAAGTTCCAACTAGAAGAGGTTCTGCATTAGCGTTAAAGTGGCTAAAGACAGCAATAATAAAAGTTAACGGCAGAGATCTTTCTTCGAAAATATATAATGTTTTAACGGAGTCCTTAGAAAATAGAGGTTGGGCTGTTAAAAAAAGAGAAGAAGTCTTTAAGATGGCTGAGGCTAACAAGGCTTTTTCACATTACCGTTGGTAATATTGCTGCAGTCTACTTTTGCTTATTAGCCTCCTGTGTAAATATATCTTGCTTGCCTTAAAATGTAGTTGTAAGCAAAATTTATTTAAGCGATATGCAGTAAATAAAAATCTTGTGTAATATAAAGCTGGTCCTTATTTTTTTTTACCCCTTTGCTTTGTTAGTTATCTAATAAATCTATTAGAATTTTAAAGATCTTATACAATATTTAGTTAATTACCTAAATATTTTATAAGAGATGTAGAATATAATTGTGAATAATGAGCAGTCACTGGTTTATAAAATGAGTTAGTGGACAATTAAATATAATAATTAATTTTTTTTAAAATGGCGCGACAAGTTGAAATCGAAAAATATCGTAATATTGGTATTATGGCACATATTGATGCTGGAAAAACAACGACAACAGAAAGAATTCTTTATTACACAGGAAAATCTCATAAAATAGGTGAGGTTCACGATGGAGATGCTACTATGGATTGGATGGAGCAGGAGCAAGAAAGGGGGATTACAATTACCTCAGCTGCTACAACTTGCTTTTGGAAGGATCATCGTATTAATATAATTGACACTCCTGGTCACGTTGATTTTACCATTGAAGTTGAAAGGTCATTGCGTGTTTTGGATGGAGCAGTCGCTGTTTTTGATGCGGTGGCAGGAGTTGAGCCTCAGTCAGAGACGGTATGGCGTCAAGCTAACAAATACAATGTTCCAAGAATGTGCTTTGTCAATAAGATGGATAGAGTTGGAGCAAATTTTTATAGATGTGTGGAGATGATGAAAACTAGATTAGGCGCTAGACCAATTCCAATTCAATTGCCAATAAATGATGGAGAAGATTATGGTGGATTGATTGATTTAGTAAAGATGAAAGCTGTTATTTGGGAAGGTGATCAGATGGGTGCAAGCTATTCATATAAAGATATTCCAGCGGATCTTTTAGATAAGGCTAATCAGTATCGTGAGCAATTGGTAGAAGCCGCTGTTGAGCAAGATGATAGTCTTATGGAGAAATATCTCGGAGGTGAAGAAATATCAGAAGACGAGCTTAAAAAATGCATTCGTAAATCGACTATAAAAGGTGCTTTTGTTCCCGTGGTCAATGGAACGGCTTTTAAAAATAAAGGTGTTCAAACTCTGCTTGACGCAGTAGTTGACTATCTTCCAAGTCCTCTTGATATCGAAGATACTACGGCAATAAATGCTAGAACGGATGAGGCCATGACAATCAATTGTGGAGATAAAAAGCTTGCTGCTCTTGCATTTAAGATCATGACAGATCCATTTGTGGGATCTTTAACTTTCGTTAGAATTTACTCAGGAACTTTAACTAGTGGAACAGGAGTTCTTAACACAACTAAAGGCAATTCCAAAGAAAGAGTTGGCAGAATATTACTAATGCACTCTAATAATAGAGAAGATTTAAAAGAGGCTTATGCCGGCGATATTGTTGCCCTTGCTGGTTTGAAACAAACTACCACCGGAGATAGTTTAGTTGAGCAAGGTAGTGATGTTATTTTAGAGAGAATGATTTTTCCAGATCCAGTAATTGAAGTTTCTGTTGAGCCAAAATCAACTGCTGATCAAGAGAAGATGGGTATAGCTCTATCAAGACTTGCATCTGAAGATCCGTCATTGCGCATTGAATCTGATGAAGAATCTGGTCAAACTATATTAAAAGGTATGGGAGAGCTCCATCTTGAGATTATTGTTGATAGAATGAAGCGTGAATTTAAAGTTGAAGCTAATATAGGTCAGCCAAAAGTTGCTTATCGTGAAGCTATAACTAAGCAAGCCGAAATTGATTATACTCACAAAAAACAATCTGGGGGATCTGGCCAATTTGCTCGTGTAAAAATAGTTTTTGAGCCAATTGCAGAGGGTGATTCAGATCAGAATTTTGTTTTTGAAAGTCAAATTACTGGCGGAAGAGTTCCAAAAGAATATATTCCTGGAGTAGAAAAAGGCATAGAATCTGCAAAAGAGACTGGAATACTTGCCGGATATCCTGTTGTTAGGCTTAAAGCTCGTTTAATTGATGGCGCATTTCATGATGTTGATTCAAGTGTGCTAGCTTTTGAAATTGCTTCTAGAACTGCTTTTAAAGAAGCTATGGCAAAAGCAAGTCCTGTTATTCTTGAGCCGATGATGAAAGTTGAAGTTATAACTCCTGAAGAATATATGGGAGATGTTATTGGCGATATAAACTCAAGAAGGGGTCAGATACAGAATCTTGAAGCTCGAGATGTTGCGCAAGCAATTACTGCAAAAGTTCCTTTATCTTCTATGTTTGGCTATGTAAATAACCTTCGCTCATTGTCACAAGGTAGAGCTAGCTATTCAATGGAATTTGATTGCTATGAACCAGTGCCAAGCAATGTTGCGGAGGAGATAATGGCTAAAAAAGCTTAGTATTTTCTATTGCGAAGCTACTAAATAAAAAGTTATTAACTTTTAATCCAAAACATAATGATTTTGGAGGCTTTTCTATAAAAAGCTCTAAACAAATTTGTTTAGAGCTTTTTTGTTTAGTTGATATAAAGTATATCGCTACACATCTTTAAGCTCTGTTAGATTGAATAATTTTATACCTAAATATTCATTACAAAAGTGTAACTAAGGGTTGATACAGACATCCTTTTTTAAAATTTTATTCTTAAATACTTTTTGTAAACACTCAATAAAGTATTGAGTGCGTAACTAAATATCTCTTTACAGATAATAATCTATTAATAAATTCAACTTAGTGGTATTACGAAATGTCAAGATCAGTCCCAAGTGATTATTTTAGGTTGATTTATTTGATATTTGTTAATTTTATATTTATTGACATCGTTTTATAAGAGATATTTGATTTAGAGTAGCTTTAATGGTTTTTCTTTTAAATTTTATGATAGAATATTTATCTTAATATAAATTAAAAAGCGTTAATTATGGCAGACGTAGCTCAGTTGGTTAGAGCGCTAGGTTGTGGTTCTAGAGGCCGCGGGTTCGAACCCCGTCGTTTGCCCCATTTTAAACATTCTACCAAGTTTATTAATTAATGATATATTTATTCGTGGATATAATAATTTTTGCTGCAATTGCTGTTTACATCTTCTTTAGGCTTAATAAACAGCTTGGAAAGATTGATGAAGAAGAAAAGCGTGATATTGCAGCAAAAATTATCAATATTAATTCTGCCAAAAAGCGCACAAATAAATATTCTGACTTAAAAGAAAAAGTTATTGGATCTAAGGTAACCCAAGGCAACACAGATATTATTGTAAAAGAATCTGATATCAAAAATCTTGATGACATCAATAAAAAATCTCTAATAAAAATATTAAAAAAGCTTAATTTCTCAAGCAGATTTTTCATAGAGGGCTCTAAATCTGCTTTTCAATCTATTCTAAAAGCGTTTGCTGAAGATCAGCTAGAGAGTGTCAAGTTTTTAATCTCTGATAAGATTTATCAGGGCTTTAGTAAAGCCAATGAAAAAAGGAAGGTTCAAGGCAAAACATTAATAACTAATATTATCTCTTTCGATAATACTAAGATTGTTGGAGCTAATATTTCCGGCAATAATGCTTCAATTACCATTGAGTTTAACTCTCAACAAATTAACTACGTTTGTGATAAAGAGGGCAACCTTATTGCTGGGTCGAAAGATGAAATAAGTCAAGTTAATGATATTTGGACTTTCAAAAAAGATATTAATTCAACTAATCCGAATTGGATTGTAAGCGCTACTTCTCATAATTAAATATTTATAAATTAATAAAAAATGCAAAAATCTGATTTTAAGGTAGGTGATAAGCTATATAGTTTTTTTGATATAAAAAAAGCAGCTAAAGATCTTGATAGAGATATTTCAAAATTACCTTACAGCCTCAAGATCTTGCTAGAAAATATGATAAGAAACTTTGATAATAAGGCTATTATCAAAGATCATATTATATCATTGATAGATTCTGCAAAAGATTCATCTCGAAGATGTGAGATTGCTTTTTCTCCCTCAAGAGTTTTAATGCAAGATTTTACTGGAGTTCCGGCTGTTGTTGATCTGGCCGCCATGCGTGATGCTGTTGTAAGAAGCGGAAAGGACCCAAAGAAAATAAATCCTCTAGTTCCTGTAGATTTAGTTATCGATCACTCCTTGCAAGTCGATTATTACGGCAAAGCAGACTCATTGCAAAAAAATGTTAGTAAAGAATATGAGCGTAATTTTGAGCGTTATCAGTTTTTAAAATGGGCGCAAGAATCTTTTGATAATTTCCGCGTGGTTCCTCCAGGAACCGGTATTTGTCACCAGGTTAACATTGAAAAGTTGGCATCTGTAATCTCCTCTAAAAAACAAAATAATACTGATCTTACTTTTTTTGATACTGTCGTTGGCACAGATAGTCACACTACCATGGTTAATGCTCTTGGTGTTTTAGGATGGGGTGTCGGAGGTATTGAAGCAGAGGCAGCAATGTTAGGGCAGCCGATTTCTATGCTCATTCCCGAGGTTGTTGGTTTTAAATTAAGCGGTGAATTGCAAGAAGGCTTAACGGCAACAGATCTGGTTTTAAACATCACGCAAATTTTGCGCGAATATGGCGTTGTTGGCAAATTTGTTGAATTTTTTGGGCCAGGCTTAAAGAATCTTTCTTTAGCTGATAGGGCGACCATATCAAACATGGCGCCAGAATATGGTGCAACTTGTGGCATATTTCCAATTGATGAGATTACTCTAGATTACCTTCGCTTAACCGCTAGAGATGATCATCAGATTGATTTAGTAAAGTATTATGCAAAAGCTCAAGGCGTCTTTGTTGATGATTATGACTTTGAGCCAAGTTTTTCAAGGGTAGTAGAGCTTGATATTTCAAAAATAAAACCAAGCTTAGCAGGCCCAAAGAGACCTCAAGACAGATCTGACCTTTCTGATATTCCCAAATCTTTTTCTATGATTGAGGACTTCCAAGATAATCTGGAAGATAAAAATGACTCTAAGTTAAAAAGCGGAGATATTGTTATAGCCGCTATTACATCTTGTACAAATACTTCAAATCCGACTGTTTTAATCGCTGCTGCTTTAGTTGCAAAAAAAGCTGTTGAGCTGGGTTTGGTTATAAAAAGCCACGTTAAAACATCGTTCGCGCCAGGGTCGCAGGTTGTAAGTGAGTATCTATCTAATTCTGGTTTGCAAAAATATTTGGACCAGCTTGGTTTTAATGTCATTGGCTTTGGATGCACGACATGCATTGGCAATTCGGGTCCGTTAAAAACAGAAATCGAGCAAGAAATTCGCCAAAATAATATAGTTGTTGGCTCGGTTTTATCTGGCAATAGAAATTTTGAGGGCAGGGTTCATCAGCTAGTGAAGGCAAATTATTTAGCTTCTCCTCCTTTGGTTATGGCATACGCTTTAGCTGGTAATTTAAAGATAAATATTTCTAAAGATCCAATTGCTAAAGATAAAAATGGTAAAGATGTCTATCTTAAAGATCTTTGGCCAAAGATGTCGCAGATAAAAGAAATTACCAATAATTTTGTTACTGCAGATATATTCTCTCGGAAATATGCAGAGCTATTTAGTGGTGACGAAAGTTGGAAAAAAATAAATATAACGAAGTCTGATACTTATGAATGGGATCAAGATAGTAGCTACATCAGATTGCCAAATTTCTTTGATAAAATAGATGACAACATCGCAACAGATATAAAGTCTGCTAGAATAATAGCTCTTCTTGGTGATTCAGTTACCACTGATCACATATCTCCTGCCGGAAATATTGCTAATGATTCGGCTGCTGCTAATTATTTAGAAGATAAAGGAATAGAAAAATCAAACTTTAATTCCTATGGCTCAAGAAGGGGTAATCATGAAGTTATGATGAGAGGAACATTTGCTAATATTAGAATTAAAAACCTATTGCTCAAAAGTAAAAAAGAAGGCGGTTATTCAAGAGATATTAATGGAAATGAGGTTTATTTTTATAACGCTGCAATGTCTTATAAATCAGCTTCTATACCACTGGTTGTTTTTGCCGGCAAGGAATATGGCACCGGATCATCGCGTGATTGGGCAGCTAAGGGAACTAAGCTACTAGGTATAAAAGCGGTAATAGCTGAGAGTTTCGAAAGGATTCATAGATCAAATCTTATTGGTATGGGCGTTTTGCCTTTGTGTTTCAAGGAAAGTATGTCCTTTGATAAGCTTGGTATTACCGGAAATGAAGTTATTGATATATTAGATATAGGTTCTAACATCGCGGCGAAGAAAGATGTAAGGTGTGTAATAACTAGAGAAGATGGCTCTAGTCAAGAAATTACCCTTACATGCAGACTTGATACTAGTAATGAAGTTGAATATTTCAAATCAGGAGGCATATTGCAGTATGTCCTAAACAATTCTATCAATTAATATTAATGAAAGTCAGAGTAATTACAGCAAATATAGATGAAAGCAAAGCTTTGAATGACTATGTCCAGGAGTCTATGACTAGTTCTGTGACTAAATATTTTGGCAATGCTATTGATTCAGAAGTTCACTTTAAGAAAGAGGGTAAAGATTTTTTGTGTACAATCATAGTCAACGAAGGCGTTAGAGGTGGTGGCATAGACATTAAAGGGGATCATCAATCTCATGATATTTATATAGCCTTCAATGAGGCTCGTGACAAGGTTCAAACTCAGCTGCGTCGTTATAAAAGAAAAATAACAGATCATCATGCTGGATAATTTATTAATTAATTTAGGGTTTTAAGGGGGTATTTGTAGTTGGAAATAGCAGTTAACGGTCGCTCAAATCTTGAGATGGCTATGCGATCTTTGAGAAAAAAAGCTCAAAGAGAAGGTCTTATCAAGGAAGCAAGAAGGAGGCAAGCTTATGAAAAGCCTTCAGAAAGAAAAAAGAGAGTAAAAAAAGAAAATATCGCAAGAAGGAGAAGGGTTAGGAGGGGAGAAATTTTTTAACCCACTTTAGCTACATTATTATGTAGGTGCTGTTGATAAGTGTTTTTACATCAATCAATATTTTGTTAAAAGTTATCAAAGTTAGGATTGCTTCAATAACTGTTAATAGCACCTATGATATTTTGTAAATAAAATCCTTCCCACTAGTTTTACTGCTTTTGATATTTACTTTAGAGGTATAATATTATGGATGTAAGCTTGTTTAAGAAACATTCTAACAGAGAAAGTTAGTTAGTTTGTAAAAATTGCATTAACGCTACGAGCTAATAACCAAATAACAGTTATAGCTTCTTTTATTTATCAATTCAATTGGCCAAGGTTTGTATAATGCCAAAAACTTCTATTAAGAAAAATAATTTAAGCGCCAAAGATAAATCTCTGATTTTATTTATAATCGTCCTATTGATTGTAATTTGGTCATCCATTTCGTTTTTTTCTTATGTTGCCGATCTTTCTAAGAGCAGTAGTGTTAATCTTAATAAGATTGTAGACTCAGATCATAATAGCTGGATTAACTTGCCTAAATCTCTAGAAAAGTCTGATCTAAAAAATCGCGTTATAATTTTAAAATTTTGGAATTATTCATGCGCCTCGTGTATTCAGAGTATTTCTAATCTTAAAAAGATCAAAGAAGATTATGGCAACGGAGTTGCTGTTTTAGCTATCCACTCTTCTATTTTTGAGCATGAAAATAGTCTTAATTCTATTAAAAAAGCAGTTTCTCGCTACAATGTAGATTTTCCAGTTCTAGCAGATATTAATGGGGCAGCATATAGGGAATTCGCAGTTAAATCTTTGCCGACCTATATATTGATTGACCCTTTGGGTAAAATATATAGTCGATATGAAAACTCTTCTGACATTGATAAATTAACAAAAGATATATCAAAGCTAGTTTTAAAATACCGTTTTCGTTTAAATAAAAATGAAATACCATTATCTTTAAAAAAAGACCGACTTATAAAAACCATACTAAATTCCCCTAATAGACTTGCCTACACTGTTAATTTTTCAACTAATTCCGAGGTTAGGCCAGCATTATTTATATCAGATAGCGGTAATAATAGCATAGTTGCAACTTCTTTAGATGGTAAAATACTATATAAAGTTGGCGGTAACAAGTCCGGCTATGTTGATGGCGGTTTTGAATCAGCTTTATTTAACAATCCACAAGGAATGGTATTTAACTTTAATAAATTATATGTCGCTGATTCTGGAAATAATGCTATCAGGGTTTTAGATTTTGAGTCAAAATCTGTTGCTACAATTGTTGGATCTGGCGACCTAGGCGGTGTTATAGAAAATTCAATAATGCCCGTTGCCAATATACAGCTTAATAATCCGTTGGATATAGAATTTTATCCAGATAATAATAATTTATTAATCGCTAATTCTGGTTCTAATCAAATATTAACCTATAGCTTTAGGGATAAATCAGTAAAAGCCTTTGTTGGCAATGGTAAATCTGGGTTAAGGGATGGTAAAAGCCCTTTATTGGCAAATACTTCTGATTTATATTCTTATCAAGATGAGGTTTATTTTATTGACTCCAGAACTTCCTCGCTGCGCAAGGTCAATAAAGATGGAGAAGTGAAGACTCTTGTTGGCAAGGGTCTTAATATCTTTGGTCATAAAAATGGAGATCCCAATCAAGCTTTAATGCAAAATCCGACTTCATTAACCGTTGATGATACTGGGGCATATATTGTTGATAGCTTTAATAAGGTTATTAGGCGCTATGACTTCGGTACAAAGAAATTATCAGATTATAAATCATTTAAAAACAAAGTAGATAATAATATAAATTTTGATGAACCTTCTTCCATTGTTAGTATTGCAGATCGTTTTTACATTAGTGACTCAAACAATAGTAGGGTTGTATCCATCAATAGAACTGACTACAAAACAGCCTTACTGGATATAATGCCAGCACAAGAAATTAAAAAAGGAAATTTGGTAGAGCTTGTAACTAATAGTACAATAATAAAAGATGTTACACTTCCTAAAAATAAAAAAATTAAAGTATTAATAAATCCAAAAGCAGGGTGGAAAATAAATAGCCTAGGGCCAAGTTATCTAAATCTGCTAGTGATGGAAAGTGAAGAAGAAGCAAGGCTCATAAAGTCTTTTGACTGGAATGATGTTAAAAATAATAATATAGAGTTGCCGACGCTTGCAACCGATAATAGCTATATATTACAAGGGTTTATTTATTTTTGTGAGGATAAAGAAAATTCTTTATGTTATGTTAAGGATATTCAGAGAAACTTAATTGTTGAATCCAAAAAACATAGTAACACTATCGAAATCAATTTAGAAAAATAATAACTTATTATAAATTGGCATTATATCAAATTTCACCTTTAATTAAACTTTTATACTGTATGTTTTTGGGTCTAAAATTTCAATTAAAGATAAGACTTGGTATTGTTTAACATAAAATATAAAAAATGAAAGAAATGACTGCTGATAAAAACCACGACAGTGTTAAGCAACAAGATTATGCTGCAGATTCAATAAAAGTTCTCAAAGGCTTAGAAGCTGTTAGAAAAAGACCTGGCATGTATATTGGGGACACTGATGATGGCAGTGGCTTGCATCATATGGTCTACGAAGTTCTTGATAACTCCATTGATGAGGCTCTAGCAAATCATTGTGATGAAGTATTTGTTAGTATTAATCAAGATGGATCAGTCACTGTAAGGGATAATGGTCGCGGTATTCCAACTGATATTCATAAGGGAGAGGGTATTTCTGCAGCTGAGGTTATAATGACCCAGCTTCATGCTGGCGGTAAATTCGATCAAAACTCTTATAAAGTTTCTGGTGGATTGCATGGCGTTGGTGTTTCGGTTGTTAATGCCTTGTCAGATTGGCTTGAGCTTACAATTTGGCGTGATGGTAAAGAGCACTTTATAAGATTTGAGCATGGCGTAGCAAAGGCGCCTCTTGCTGTAGTTGGAGATTCGAATGGACAAAAAGGTACTCAAATATCATTTCATCCATCAGATCAAACATTTTCAAATGTTACAAAGTTTAATTTTAATACATTGGAGCAGAGATTAAAAGAACTCTCTTTCTTGAACTCGGGTGTAAAAATTATCTTAAAAGATTTGCGTCTTGATCAAGAAAAAGAGGTAACGCTTTTTTATGAAGGCGGTGTTGAAGCTTATGTAAAATTTCTTGATAAAAGCAAAAAGGCCGTGCATCAGCCAATCACAATTGTAGCAGAAGATGATGAAAGTGGAGTAAGTATGGAGGTTTCAATGCAATGGAATGATAGTTATCATGAGAATATACTATGCTTTACCAATAATATTAGGCAAAGAGATGGTGGCACCCATCTAGCTGGATTAAGATCAGCCTTAACCAGGACCGTTAATAACTACGCTTCCGATAATAAGCTATTTAGAAAAGAAAAATTGGTATTAACAGGCGATGATATTAGGGAAGGGTTAACCTCAGTATTGTCAGTGAAGGTTCCTGATCCAAAATTTTCTTCTCAAACCAAGGATAAGCTAGTTTCTTCTGAAATAAGAGCTTATGTTGAATCTTGGGTTAATGATAAATTGGCTCAATGGTTTGAAGAGCATCCCGCCGAAACAAAAATTATTATTGGCAAGTCCCTCGAAGCTGCTCATGCAAGAGAGGCGGCCAGAAAAGCGCGAGAGCTAACAAGAAGAAAATCAGCGTTAGAGGTATCTAACTTGCCAGGAAAACTTTCTGATTGTCAAGAAAAAGACCCTGCATTAAGTGAGATATTTATTGTTGAAGGTAATTCTGCTGGAGGCTCAGCTAAGTCAGGAAGAAATCGCAAATATCAAGCTATACTACCGATTCGCGGCAAAATATTAAATGTTGAAAGGGCGCGCTTTGATAAGATGCTATCCTCAACTGAAATAGGTACCATGATTACTGCCCTTGGAACTGGAATTGGTGATAAGGATTTTGATTCCAATAAAATTCGCTATCATAAAATAATAATCATGGCCGATGCCGATGTTGATGGTTCTCACATTAGAACTTTGCTTCTGACATTCTTTTTTCGCCATATGCCTCAATTAATAGAAAATGGCTATCTTTACATAGCTCAGCCACCTCTTTATAAGGTAAAAAGGGGTTCTAGTGAGGTTTATTTAAAAGATGAACAGTCTCTTAATGGCTATATAATTGAAAACTCCTTAAAAAATTCTGTATTAAAAACATCTGCAGGCGATATTGCTGGCGATGATTTATTAAGCTTTTCAAAAAAAGTTATTAAATTTTCAAGCTTAATCGATACTATATCGCGAGTAATTCCAGTTGAAGTATCAGAGATATCAGCCTTGGCAGGAGTTTTTGATAAATCTTGGCTAGAAGATGAGTCTAGTAAAAAAACTGTTTTAGATAGGCTGTCAGCAATTTTTTCTAAAAATTATTCAACTGATTTCTTGTGGGTCAGTAGCATAACAAGCGATAATAATATAGAGATAACAAAGCAATATCGTGGCGTTAAAACATCTTATATTATAGATAAAACATATCTTGACTATCCAGAAATATCATCAATTAGAACTATAATTAACCAAATTGGATCAAGTTTTGAAGATTCGGTTGAGCTGATAAGAGGCGATGATAAAATAAGAGTCGACAAGCCAACAAAATTAGCTCAGGTAATTTTTGAATTAGGTCAAAAAGGTGTGACAGTGCAACGCTTTAAGGGTCTTGGTGAAATGAATGCTGAGCAGCTTTGGGAAACGACTCTGGATCCATCCAATAGAACATTGTTGCAAGTTAAGGTAGATCATTTTGAAGAAGCTGATGAGACTTTTTCAATCTTAATGGGTAATGTAGTTGAGCCAAGAAGAGAATTTATTCAGGAAAATGCGCTAAAAGTAGTTAATCTAGATGTGTAATATTGTTTTATATTCAAAACTAATGATTTATTGAAATTATTTTTGAGAGGGTATCCTAAAAACTGTGTAAACAACTTTTCAATTTAGCTAATATCCCCCCCCTAAAAATCTCTAGGAAATCTATTAGCAAAGTGGAATGTCCACACTTTTTCGGACATTAAATTTGAGCAAATTTTATAGATCTTGCTAGATCTGTGTTTTGTCTTTCAAACTCTACTGGTGGCAAGTAATTATTAGCAGAGTGGGTGTGGATTCTGTTGTAGAATACTTCAATATATTCAAATATTACATTTTTGGCCTCCTGTTGATTATTAAATTGGCAATGATTAGCTAGTTCTGATTTTAGAGTTTTGAAGAATGATTCTGCTACAGCGCTATCCCAGCAGTTACCTTTACGGCTCATGCTTTGAATAATATCATGATCTTTTAAGATTGATCGATGGCTGTTAGAGGCGTATTGACTACCTTGATCAATATGCCAGATTAAACCTCCTCTTTTTGGCTTTCTCTTCCAAATAGCCACGGTTAGAGCATCATTGACTAAACTTGGCCTTCATATTGTTGGCCATAGACCAGCCAACGATTTGCCTTGAATAAAGATCAATGACCATTGCTAGATAAAGCCAGCCTGCGTTGGTAGGAATATATGTTATATCGCCAACCCAATAAGTATCAGGCCTAGTCACATTAAATTCTCTATTGAGTAAATTAGGCGATATTGGTTTATGATGCTTTGAATCAATAGTAACGCGAAATTTACGCTTAGTTTTGCAAGATAAACCTGCTAGAGCCATTAACCTAGAGATTCGATGACGACTGATGCAAATATTCCTTTTTGTTAATTGATCAGCAATTCTACGCGCTCCATAGACATGACGACTTTTAACAAATATGTCTGTTATCACGTTG